>JBNMLT010000018.1:0-12817 GCA_050874965.1 Alphaproteobacteria bacterium | reverse complement strand
ATATTTCGCCGGTAAACAAAAGAATGAGAACGTTTTGATTGAAATTTGTTTTGTTTTTGAAAAAAAGCCATAAAGACGATATTATTGTCAATAGAATATATATCCCGTAAAAATTTATTACAGAGTCATGAAGATAAAACGGCGTAACTTTAAACAAGTAACGATTAAATATCCAGTTTAGTTGAAAATAGTCGGATAATGAGTTTGTGACGTATAAAAACAGAACGGCACCACCCAAAATTAGTAGCGGTATAATCGCGCTGAAACAGACGGTTCTAAAACTTGTTCGTTTTTTATAAATTAGCCAAATTACCGGAAAAAACAAAGGAATGATACTAAATATTATGGTTTGTAAAAATAAAAATGATATGGTAAAATTTATGCCACACCAAAATATGTCTTTTGTTTTTTTATTTTGGCAAAACGCAAAAAATTGATACAGCCCCAACAGATAGAAAAAGCGGGAAAAAGTATCGGGCTTAAAAATATAAAAAGCGTACCATCCGACATAAAATATAAAATAAAAGCATAAAGCCAAACAAGCATTTTTAGTGCCACCGAAAAATCGTTTTATCAAAAAGAAATAGACCGTTGTGCTGCCAATTGAAAATAGAACAGAAACAAATCTTGCTAAATATAGCGCTAAATCAATTTGTTGTGGCAAAATTTTCATCATCGGAGCCCATATAAACCAAATTAATGGGTGATGATGTTCAAAAAAATCACGATATGGCAAATACCCCTGACTGACAAACCAACTTGCCCGCAAATGTTCTATTTCATCTGTAATAGCAGTGGCACCATATATGTAAGCAAGTGTTATTCCAAGCAGATTCAAAAAACACATTATGTATATAAACGAATAAAATGATTTTCTTTGATAAATATTCTGCATTTTCTTTTATTCCTGTTTCTGAATTATGATTTACTGTTTTCATTTGCAATGACAAATGAATATCTGTTTAATTATTGCTTTATTGGAAGATACACTGTAAAAGTCGTACCGTTATAGGTTGTTGAAGTAACCGTGAGGTTGCCATGATGATGCAAAATAATTTGTTTGGCTATGGCCAGCCCTAAACCGGTGCCGCGGATTTTCATGTCTTTATGAATTTGCATACGATAAAATTTTTCAGTCAAACGTGCTAAATCTTCTTTGGCTATTTTTGGACCTTTATTGTTAATTGCAATGCTAACAGCTTTTCCCAACGCCACGTTTTGCCCATTGCCGGCGGGAATAGAGGAAACAGTTTTGATGTCAACAGTCACTTCAGAGTTTTCTTGAGCATATTTGATGGCATTATCTAAAAGATTTTGCAAAATTTGATGAATCTCCTGTTTGTCGCCAACAATTTTAGGAATACGTTTTTCTTCATTTATTTTTAGGTTGACAGCGTGATGAAACGCTTTAATTTTAAGGGCTTCGGTGACATCGTCTATAACTTCGGAAATATTAACTTTGTCTTTTAACTCTTTATTTTGAGCCATTTCCAATCGCGACAAAGAAAGAAGGTTTTCAATAAGGTTAGACATGTAATCGGCTTGTTCTTTCATAATGCTCAAAAAAGCTTCTCTGGCTTCTTCATCATCTTTGGCTGATGTTTGCAACGTTTCAATAAAACCGGAAATAACTGATAGCGGCGTGCGAAGTTCATGACTGGCATTGGCGACAAAATCTGATTGCATTTTTTCCAAACTCATTGCTTTGCTGATGTCGTAAAGAGAGACAACGGCAACGGCTCGACCTTTGGAATACCATGGAAGTTTGGTGATATGGGCGTAAATTCGTTTGTTTATTTTGCCTCCGGCGTGAAAAACAAGACTTTCAGAATCTGCTTTATTTTTTAAAACTTTTTCGATGGAAGAAATAAATATGTTGGCGTTAAATATAAAAGTGATGTTGCTACCAACAACGTTTTCTCCAAATAAATTGCGAGCGGATAAGTTTCCGCCTGTTATAAAACCTTCGCCATCCAGCATTAAAATAGGGTCTGGAAGCGTGTCTAAAACAGCTGCGTCCGACATGGTTTGCGCTTCTAATGTTTCGGCTTTTGAAATCCAAAAGCGGTGTATGGAATTAACAGCGTCGGCAATTTTTTGAGCGTCTTTTTCTGAAAGGTTTATGGGTGATTTGTTTTCTTGTTCATTGGCAAGGGAGTAAATGTATTGTTTGAGTGATTGCATTTCATAGCTAAGCGGAAAAAGCGAAAACATGTTAAAAATGATAATGACGATATAGCAGCCTAATGCCATTAAAGGAGCGATAAGCCCAAAATATGATAGCAAAACGAATAAGATTGCGGAGGGCAAAGACAAAATCAGCACCCGTGTGGAAAAGGAAGAATCTTTTTCTAAACCTAAAAGTCGTTTCATGTTTTTTAGCATTGATATTCACCGTCTGATAAAATTGATAAAGTTCTAGACTTGACTAAAGATTATTGTAGTATAAAAGAAGTTTAAATAGGTTTAATTTTGTCATGACAGAAAAAAGTAATTTAACACCGGCAATGGTGCAATATATGGAGCTGAAACAAGCCCATCAAGATTATTTGTTATTTTATCGGATGGGCGATTTTTATGAATTGTTTTTTGATGACGCTATCATCGCCTCAAAAGCGTTGGATATCGCGTTAACCAAACGGGGAAAAGCCGATGGAAAAGATGTGCCAATGTGTGGTGTGCCGTTTCACGCCTATGAAAGTTATATGGCAAAATTGATGAAACAAGGCTTTAAAGTGGCTATTTGCGAACAAATGGAAGATCCTGCCGAAGCTAAAAAACGTGGCTATAAGTCTATTGTGCGGCGAGATGTGGTGCGTTTGGTTACTCCTGGAACAATTACGGAAGATACAATTTTAGACTCGCGAAAAAATAACTATCTTTTGTGTTTGGCTAAAATTAACAATGAGTTTGGTTTGGCGTGGATAGATTTGTCAACAGGTGTGTTTTATACGCAGTTGCTGGAAATAAAAAAAGGCAATGAGGCGGCAGAATTGCATACGGCCATTGACCGTCTGGCACCAAGTGAAATTCTGGTGCCTGATACATTGTTGCAAAATTCGGACTTGTTTCATTTGTTGAATGAATATAAAGAAAAACTATCTGTTTTACCTCAAGCGCGGTTTAATACGAGCAATGCGCAAAAACGAATTTTGGAATTTTATAATGTTAACACGTTGGATTCTTTTGGAAGTTTTAACAAGTCAGAAGTTACGGCCGCCGGTGTTTTACTAGATTATGTGGAAAATACTCAAAAAGGAAAAATGCCACGGATTGCTCGTCCGGT
Source organism: Alphaproteobacteria bacterium (assembly GCA_050874965.1). GTDB lineage: Bacteria > Pseudomonadota > Alphaproteobacteria > RF32 > CAG-239 > RUG410. The sequence goes on along the minus strand of JBNMLT010000018.1, from coordinate 9,531 downwards.
AAAAATTTTAAGTAGTCAATATATGGAAATTGATGCGGCTACACGTCATAATTTGGATTTGTTGGAAGGCCCACGTGGTGGCACGCTTGTTTCTGTTTTGGATCGAACGGTGAGTGGAGCGGGGGCGCGTTTGCTTGCTAATAGATTGTCCAATCCATTACTGAATGTGGAAAAAATTAACAATCGTTTAGATGTGGTGGAGTTCTTCTTGAAACATCAAGATGTTAGAGAAAAAGTTCGCTCTGTTTTAAAAAGCTGTCCAGATATAGAACGAGCTGTATCAAGGCTTGGCGTTGGCCGAGGTGGTCCAAGAGATTTGCTTGCCATTGGTGTGACTTTAGGCAATTTGCCTAAACTTAAAACTTTCATAGAAACGTTTAAATCAATTGATGTTGTTGATGAATTACCAATTGCGGTATCTAAAGTTTTGCAAAAATTTGGCAATCATTCAATGCTGGTGAATATGTTGGCCAATGCTTTGTGGGTGGAAGGCCGAAACAATGAACTTCCATTGTTGGCGCGTGACGGAGATTTTGTTAAGGCCGGATACAGTCCGGAACTTGATGCCGTGCGCGATTTGAAAAACAAAGGGCATAATTATATTTTGAATTTGCAAAGTAAATATGTTCAGCAAACGGGCATAGATCATTTGAAAATAAAATATAACAATGTGATTGGCTATTTTATTGAAATTCCGAATAAAGAAGCGGCCCAGGTTTTAGGCAATCCAGAATTTATACACCGACAATCAGTGATGAATGCCGCTCGTTTTACCACAGTGGAATTAACCGAGTTAGAAAATCAAATCCGTGGCGCGGCGGAAAAAGCTTTGGCCTTGGAATTAGCCGTGTTTGATGAGTTGGTTCACAGCGTGTTGTTGGCGGCCGATGATATTACCCGCACGGCAAACGCTTTGGCGGAACTTGATGTGGGTGCTGCTTTAGCTGATTTGGCGGTTGAAAATAATTATTGCCGACCGGAAATAGATAATAGTTATGCGTTTGAGGTTGTTGACGGACGTCATCCTGTGGTCGAGGAAGCCATTCGTCGGAATCATGAGGGTAGCTTTGTGGGTAACAATTGCAGTTTGGACGTTGAAACTAACCGTATATGGCTGATAACCGGACCAAATATGGCTGGTAAATCAACATTTTTACGGCAAAACGCCATTATTGCCATTATGGCGCAAATGGGGTCTTTTGTGCCGGCAAAATCTGCGCATATCGGTTATGTCGACAAAGTGTTTTCACGCGTGGGAGCTTCAGACGATTTGGCGCGCGGTCGTTCTACCGTTATGGTGGAAATGGTGGAAACGGCGTCGATTTTAAATCGTGCAGACCAGCGATCTTTTGTGATACTTGATGAAATCGGGCGTGGCACGGCTACGTTTGATGGTTTGTCAATTGCTTGGGCGGTCGTGGAATATTTGCATGAAGTTAATAAGTGCCGAGCCTTGTTTGCCACACACTATCATGAATTGACAGATTTGACCGGCCGCCTAAAATCGATGAGTTTGCATTGCATGAAAATTAAAGAGTTTAAAGGTGAAGTTATCTTTTTACATGAGGTTATTGAGGGCGCGGCGGATCGTTCATATGGTATTCATGTTGCCAAATTGGCCGGCTTGCCGTCAAAAGTTTTGGAACGAGCCGAACAAGTTTTGTCTGCGTTGGAAAAAGACAAGCGGCAAAGCAATTTTAACGGGTTGAATTTGGATTTACCGTTATTTTCGTTTACTCCGAAAGAGGAAAAAAAGTCTCCATTGCTACAAGAATTGGAACAATTGAATCCGGATGATTTAACTGCCCGCGAAGCTTTGCAAAAGTTATATGATTTTAAAGAAATGCTGAAAAAGGATGCTTAACATGGAAGAAAAAGAATATTTTGCTTTATATCAAAATTTTGTTGACGGAGTGACGTCAGAAACCGCAAAAAATGACGAAGTTTTTGCGCAAAACTTTGCTAAGCTTTCACAAAAATTGAATGGCAATTATGCTCGTTTAGATCACGCTGTTTCCGGTTTGTGTGGAGAAGTTGGCGAAGTTGACGACGTATGGAAAAAAATTAAATTTATGGGGTTGGAATATACACCGGAAACGCGAGATATGCTTATTAAAGAGCTGGGCGATGTTTGTTGGTACATGTTTCAGGCGGCAATGGCGCTAGATATTCCATTTGAAGAAATTATCCACCGCAATGTGGAAAAATTAAAAAAACGTCATCCGAACGGTTATTCTCCAGCATATTTTCATCAAAAAAAAGGAGAATAAGGCTTGTTGTTTGGAATTTTGCTTCCATTGCCGTTTAATCAGCAGTTTACGTATAAAGCGGATGGGACGTTGCAAATTGGGCAATTGGTGGAAGTTCCGTTTGGCCGAGACAAACAAATTGGCGTGGTTTATGAAATTAATCCTGTCTGTGATTTGCCATCAGAAAAAATAAAAAGCATTATAAAATGTTTTGATTTTCCGCCACTTTCCGAAAAATTGCTAAAATTTATAAGTTGGGTGGCAAAATACAATATGGCGCCATTGGGATTGGTTTTTAAAATGGCTGTGAGTGTGAAAGCAGCGTTTGAACCGTCTCCAATGACAGTGTTGTATAAACTTTCGGGAAAAACTTTGGCCGAAGCCAAACTTAAAAATTCTGACGCTCGTTGGCATGTTATGGATTTATTAAAACACGCGCCATACACGCGCCAAGAGATAGCCAAAGGTGCCGGAGTGGGACAAAGTGTAATAAAAACTCTGATAGATAGTGGCGTTTTGGAGCCGGTTTATATAGAAAATAAAAGGGAATTTCTGGAACCGGTTGGAGATTATGTTAAAGTAAATTTGACGGCGGAACAACAACGAGCCGCCGAAATGCTGTGTCAAAAAGTAGAAAGCGGATTTTCGGTTACTTTATTGGATGGTGTTACGGGGTCCGGAAAAACGGAAGTTTATTTTGAAGCCGTGGCCAAAGCTTTGGATTGTGGTAAACAGGTCTTAATTCTGGTTCCGGAAATTTCTTTAACAACCCAATGGCTAGAGCGTTTTCAAAAAAGATTTGGCGTGCGACCGGCAAATTGGCATTCCGGTTTAAGTTTGAAAGAACGTGTCGATACATGGAAAGCCATTATTGAAGGGCGGGTAAAAGTGATTGTTGGAGCTCGTTCGGCCTTGTTTTTACCTTATACAAATTTAGGACTTATGGTTATAGATGAAAGCCATGATCATTCGTTTAAACAAGAAGATGTTGTCAATTATCAGGGGCGTGATATGGCAATTGTTCGTGCCAAAATTGAACATATACCGCTTATTCTTTCCACGGCAACGCCTGATTTGGAAACAATGGTCAATGTTGAAGATGGAAAATATGATTGTGTAAAGCTGGCTAGTCGTTACGCCAATGCCAGTCTGCCGGATATTAAAATTCTTGATTTGAAAAAAGATAAACCGCAAAAAGGAGAATGGGGTGTTTCTTGGTTGGCACCAACTTTGGTCAATGCCTTAAATGAAAATTTGAAACGCGGAGAACAATCAGTACTGTTTTTAAATCGTCGCGGATATGCTCCGTTGCTGATTTGCCGTGATTGCGGTCATCGCATGCAATGTCCCAGTTGTAGCGCATGGTTGACCGAGCATAAAAATGCCCATAAATTGATGTGTCATCACTGTGGATATGTTGAAGAAATTCCAGAGGTTTGTCCGCATTGTGGTTCTAAAGATGGTTTAACCGCTTGCGGCCCTGGGGTCGAAAGAGTGGCCGAAGAAGTCAAACATCGTTTTCCTTTGGCTAAAACAGAAATTCTTTCAAGTGACAATGCGGGGTCATTTACGGCGGTTTCTCAGATTATTGCTCGAATGGAACGTCGAGAGATAGATATTTTAGTGGGAACGCAAATTATTGCCAAGGGGCATCACTTTCCTGATTTGACTTTAGTTGGCATCGTTGATGCTGATTTGGGGTTGATGGGAAGTGATTTACGAGCGTCGGAGCAAACTTATCAGTTGCTGTCGCAAGTTTCGGGGCGTGCCGGACGTAGCAACAAAAAAGGCACGGTATATTTGCAAACATTGTATCCTGAAAACAATGTGTTAAGAGCTTTACTCAATAATGATCGGGAAAGTTTTATGAGTTTTGAAAAAAAATCACGTCAATTGCTGGGATATCCACCTTATGGAAAACTTGCCGCTTTGATTATTTCGGGAACAGATCAATATTTGACAAGTGCGGTGGCTGCCGAATTTGGTAAAGCAGCCCCACGCACGGATTATGTTTCTGTTTTGGGACCGGCGCCGGCACCACTATTTTTGTTGCGTGACAAATACAGATACCGTCTTATGCTGAAAACAGCAAAAAATATTAATATTCAGCTTGTTTTAACTCAGTGGCTGCAAATGGTAAAAGTGCCATCAACGGTAAAAGTTGAAGTTGATATAGATCCTTATTCTTTTATGTAAGAGTACCTAGTGCAAAGAAATATAATAAGCGAACAAGCTGAAAATTGCCAAAATTTGAAGAATTCCAGAATTTACGACAACGTTTCGATTGCCAACAATGTTAACGCCCCAATTATGAACGGCAGACTGAGGAACAATAGGTAAGGTGGGTGCTGAATTGTCGTTAACAGGCGTACTTCTCATCAAGATATCCCGAATTTCTGCATCAATATCCATTATCCGTAGTCCAGTCCAAATTAATAAAGAAAATTAATTAACTTTACGCAATTCGTCATAAATATCAATAAAGTCTTTAATTTTTTCATTTGCCGTTTCCATCGATTCGTTACAGATTTTAGAATACATCAAACGAATGAGTTCGGCTTTGTCATGAGGGGCTAAATATGCTTTGCGTCGTTCCAACCAAGTTTCAATATTTTCAATAACCAAGCATAAAATATCTTGATTAACCGCGGTGGCGGAATTTGAAGAAACCTTTAATGGCAAATCAGTGAGTTCCTGTTCATCAACTTTTAGCAAACGAGCTAGTTTTTGTCTTTCCACTTCTCCTAAACGTCGAGGAGAACCATTTTTGATAAACTGCTGAATATAAGCAATATTTTTTCCAATGCTTAAAGAAACTTTTGCAAAATTAAGACCACGTTCTGCAATTAAGCGAGCAATTTTTTTTCTAATTTCTTCTGTATTTTCCATTTGTACACCTCTGCTATAAATATATAATAAGAATCTTAGAAAGTAAAATGTTTTTTTTCTTATTGACAATATAATATTTTTCTTATATTAAGAGCGAGGGAGGAAACAAAATGGTGTATGAAACATATATATCAAAAGAAGAAGCTTTAAAAAAAGGATATAAAAAACGCCAGCAAGGGGGATATTATAAACAGTCAATATTAGAAAAATATTTGGAAAAAGGTTGGTTGGAGCTAGAAAATAGTCCTTTTAGTGCTGAAGACAGAAAAAAAGCCGGCGAGTTGTTAAGAAAAGATTTTTATTTGAGTAATTATAATAATCTCCATAGTTTGCCGCTCATTAAAATATCAAAAAGCACGGCAGATAGAGAAGATTTAATATATTACAAAGAGCGCTATCTTGGCGCGGTTAAAAGCGTTCCATCAGAGTTTTGGCCGGCTGTTAGAGCTGTTTGTATAGAAGATATTGAACTAAAAGCAAATAAGAATATTATCACACATAGCTTATTAAGTAAACAAGCTTCATACCACTTGAAAATGTTGCTAGTTCTTGGTTTGGAAAGATTGGTTAGATATTATTTGCAAAAAAAATAAAAAAAGTTCTTGACATTTGGTGACCTTTATGATAATAAAATTATTAGAATGTAAAATTATATTCAGATAAAACTTATAATATGAATGCTAGGCAAAGTTGCAAAAGGTATTTGCTTAGCATTTTTTTTGGAGAAAAAATTTATGTATAAAGCAATAACGGATAGGCTTATTATTGAGCTTGATAAAATAAAAATATCTAAAATTATTAGCTTTGAAACAGAAAAAAATCTTACAAATCAAGGAACGGTTAAAAGCGTGGGCGATAGTGTGACACAGGCTAAAGTTGGCGATAAAGTTGTTTTTCATTGTTTTGATGAATTGCCGTTGCCATCAGAAAATTTAGTGATTATTCGTGAGAAAAGTCTTTTAGCTAAATATTAAAAATTAATGTATAGAATTAAATTGAACAGGGTGTTTGTTTGAACATCCTGTTTTTTGTTTGGAGAAAATAATGGAAAAACAAAATAATAAAAAATTATATGATGAATGGATTGCCAAAATTAGTTCATCTGAAAAAACTTATGAATCGTATTATACGTTGATAAATGAAATACGTAAATATTATCGAAATGAACGCCAGAAAAACAAACAAAACATCTTTTGGTCAACAATTGAAACATTGAAACCGTTTTTATATTTTAAACAGCCGCAACCCTATATTATTCGCGCGAGCAAAAAGTCTGACCCAGTTGAAAATATGGCTTGCCTAATAATGGAAAAAGCCTTGAAATGGAATATGAAACAGTTTGATTTTGATAGCGTTATAAAATATGCGCGAAATGATTTTTTGCTTTCCGGCATGGGAATTTTATGGGAACAATATCACTCCAGTTTTAAATATATAGGTGAAGTAATGCTTAAAGACAAAGAGCAGGTTATAACTCAATATATTAATCCTATATCTTTTTTAACAGATACAGACAAAGTGAATGTTTGGGAAGATGTTGAATGGGTCGCGCGCAAATGTTTTATGAATATTGATGATATTTATAATAATTTTGGCGAGGTGCTGGCAAATTACTTTTGGCAGCATAATTTTACAGAAAAAAGTATTTCTGTTTATGAAATATGGGATAAAAAATCAAAACAAATATATTTTCTAAGTCCTGAGTATCCAGACGATTTTTTAAAAGTTTATGATGACACGCTTCATTTAAGCGGTTTTTTCCCTTGTCCAAAACCTATTATGTCAACTCTTGCCAATGATGGTATTATTCCTGTGCCAGATTATGTTGAAATAAAAAGTTTGTTGGATGAATTAGATGGAATTAACAGTCGAATGCGTTTAACCATGCAAGCGCTTAAAGTTTCTGGTTGTTATGACAATTCTTTTCCGGAATTGGCAAATATTTTGGACAAAGATGTTACCTTGATTTCTTTGAATGATTTTGACAAGCTTAAAGATGCTGGTGGATTGCGTGGAATTATAGATTTTGCACCGATAGAACAATATATAAATGCCTTACAGGTGTTGGCAGAACGTCGCCAAGTTTTGATTAATTCCATATATGAAGTTACCGGTGTAAGTGATATAATGCGTGGAATTTCAAGTTCGCACGATACAGCAACAGCAGTTGTTAAAAAAACAAATTTTGGTACTTTGCGCAATCAAGATCGCCAAAATGACATGCAACGTTTTTTGAAAGATTTGTTGCGTATAAAAGCTGAAATTATTTGCGAGCAATTTTCACCGGACACTTTAGCTTCATTTGTGTCAGCGGAAAATGAAAAAAATCCCGAATTGGTGAAAAAAGCCATTGAAATGCTTAAAACCCAAAAACTTAGGGACATGGCAATTGATTTAGAAACGGATGGAAGCTTTGATTTGGAAAATCAAGAAGAAAAAATTCTCAGTGTTTTGTCGCATATTAATGAAATGGTTAATCAATCTTTTAATTTTGTGTCACAACAGCCGGCTCTTTTGCCTCTATATCGTCAAATGATAGAAGCCGCCGTGGCGACATTGTCTAATGCGCGGCAGTTCGAAGGCGTTTTAGAAGATGTTTTTGATAAAATCAGTGCGGAATTAAATACTCCAGATACTCCTCTTAAGCCTTCTGAAGATAAAATATTAGATTATCAAACAGAAAAAATGGAAAGGGATTTTGCTATTAAAAAAGAGCAAAATCAAATTAAACGCGAAGAACTGAATTTGAAAAAAATTACAGAGCTGCAAAAACTTTCTTCAAAACAATAATATTTTAAAAATTAATTTTAGTCAGGAGAATAAAAATGCCTTTTGATAGTAATGGCTTGTTTACGCGTCTTCATAGTTGGGAAGATGATCGAAAAAATGATATTGATATCGTGTCGGATCGACATGATGAAGAAGATGACAATTTTGCCGATGGTTTAAGCGAATGTTTTTTAAAGGACGGACGTTCTCCCATGAAAGGCGAATTAAAAATGGGTGGTTTTCAAATCAGAAATCTCGCCAATGGCACAATGTCAAACGACGCCGTCAATAAAAGTCAGTTGGAAAACGCTAATAAACTTTTGACCAAAGTTATGAATCAAATTTTTAGTGTGGGAGATATAAAAGCGTCATTGAAAAATTCTAATCATGACAATTGGTTTTTATGCAATGGTCAGGAGGTTAGTCGCACGGCATATGCTGAGTTATTCGCTTTGATCGGCACAAATTTTGGGGCAGGAGATGGTTCGACAACATTCAATTTACCGGATTATCGCGGTAAATTTTTGCGAGGATTAGGTGGAGATTCAGCAAATAGTCTGTACGAGGCGCAAAATGAAGGATTGCCGAATATTACCGGCTCAATTTCCAACATCTCTATTTTTAATGGCGGAAATCCTGCCACGTCTGGAGCTATAAGCTATCAGCATCAAGACCGTTCTGACGCAACTAGCGGTGATTTTAACAAAGTGTATGGCACCATCAATTTTAATGCCGGCGCGGTAAATAGCATATATGGCGCAAGTGGTCACGTCACTCCCATAAATCAGGCTGTGAATTATTTTATAAAAGTTAAAGAGGAGAAATAAAATATGACGGGGCGTATTATTGCGGGAAAAAATATTATAGAGGTAAGGCAAGGCGATTCTTTTGTTATTCGCTTGAATTTTAAAAAAATGTCACCGGCAATAGATTTAAGCAATGCTGAAATATTTATGCAGGTGCGCAAAAAATCTGATGATTCTTTGGTTTTTGAGTTGGTTGCTCAAGCAATGGATAGTCAAAAAGGATGTTTTGCTTTTATTTTATCACCTGAACAAACAAATATCGAAGTTGGAGAATATAAAACAGATATGCAGTTAAAAACTTCAGACGGTTCAATTAACACCTTTTTTCCAGACAATGTTAACCAAATTGGAATTTTTCGCATAACAGAACAAGTGACAAGGTGAGTGATATGGAAAGTGAGTATAATATAAATGTCGATCCAATAGCGTTATCAGACATGGAAATTTATTGGCAAGATGAAGTTTCGTTGGATTTGGAAATTGAGCTAATCTATATAAAATCAGGAGAGGCTGAAATTAAGAGATATGTTGAACAAGTTTCAAAACCTGAAATATCCATTTATACAAATGAATATGCAAAACCGATTGTTGCTAACATTGTTAATGAAATGGCTAAGCCGTTGATTAATGATTATGCGGAAAGCACTGTTAAACCAGATATTGCTAAGTATGCTAATGAACAAATGTCGGTATATGCCAAACAGGCTCAAAATGCGGCTGATTTAGCCGTATCGTTAGAAGAAAATACCGTCGAGCAGGCTGAAAAAGCAACAAAATCGGCACAACAAGCTGAAAATGAAGCTAAACAAGCTCAAAGT
>JBNMLT010000017.1:0-13162 GCA_050874965.1 Alphaproteobacteria bacterium | reverse complement strand
TTTAGCCTGTGTTTTTGATGGCTTAGACGGACGAGTTGCACGCAAATTAAAAGCCTCTTCAAAATTTGGCGCTGAACTGGATTCTCTTTCTGATTTTGTTAGCTTCGGTGTTGCTCCTGCTATTTTAATGTATCAATGGTGTCTTAATGGAATTCCTCATTGGGGATGGATTTTTACCCTCATGTTTTCAGCGGGAATGGCCATGCGGTTGGCGCGTTTTAACACAATGCTTGAAGACGCATCCATTCCGGAATATTGGTCTCACTACTTTGTTGGTGTTCCAGCGCCTATGGCCGCGGCAATTGCGGTTATGCCTTTGCTCATATCATTTGCTTATCCTGAATATGATTTTATTCTACGAAACAAGTATTTATGCAGTGCTTTGATGATTTTGGTTGCTTATTTAATGGTCAGCCGTATTCCAACACTTTCTCTAAAAAAAGCTCGTATCAGCGCTGATTATTTTTTACCATTAATGGTCTTATTCGCACTATTTGTCAGCTGTCTTTTAACACAACCTTGGTTAACTTTGGGATTGTTTACTTTGGCTTATTTATTAACAATTCCATTCACGGTTATCAAATTTTTGCATGATAAACACAATTATGATAAAAACAAAACGAATACGAATACAAACACAGACAACAAAGAATAAACACATATATAAAAAAAGCCCGTCTTTGAACTGTACCCCGAAATTTGGACAGTAAAAAAGAGACCCACGCGTAAAACGCGTGGGCCTCTTTTTTAGCTTATATTAGAATTTAAAGCTGTCAAAAATATCTTGAGCTTTACTTTCAAAAAAAATTTTTCCTTGTTCACCGTCTAGTTGAAAATACCATTTGTCAAAATACTTTTTATTTTCTTTTACAAAAGGAATAACTTCCTTTTTTGGAATTTTAGTATACGCCAAATTAACCTCCAACCAATAATTATCATCCAACTCATAAAATTTTAAAACATAAATCAAGCCTATTGTTGTCTCAACTTTTAATAAGTGTGGCTGAATTTTTGAAATTTCATCTTGGATATCCTTTTTATAAACAATTCCCGTATACCCCAAATAAGATAAAGACGCCAATAAATTTTGCAATTTTAGTGATGTTGGAAAATAAAGGTTTAAAGCTTCAGAAGACAAAACTGTTCCCTGAATATCCAAACTTTTAATAACTGAGGGATGAATTTTTAACAATGGAAAAGGTATCCAAGCGTCAGCTTGTCCAGAAAAACCATGAACTGAATTAATTGTATAGACATATGGATATTTGGGTAAACGGACAAAATTACTTTCTCCCCCGTCAAGAGTCTTGCCTACAACAACACGATCAAGCAAATTTCCTTCAAAATCAAATGTTTCAATCGTCGTTCCTTCATTATTTTCATCTTTTTCTTCCGGAAGCATCAGTGCATTTTGCTTAAAGTCTTTTTGTTGTGCTTTTTGAACTGTGATAAAAATGGAATTGTTAACCATATAATAAAAATTTGCCAGCTGTTCCGTGTTTACAAAATAATCCGCGGCCTCCTTAAAGTACCACCCGCCATTTTTTTGATAAATATTAATTTCACCAAACTCCGGCGTTGTCATTTTTATTTTTTGCAAAAGTCGAATATTTTCTCTGGTGCGCTCAAACACAAAGCGCCCTCTGAGACTTTCACCTTTTTTCTGCTCCGCGTGAAAGATTGACATTCCCGCCAACAAACCTAACAAGCAAACAATAGCGCAACCCAATATCCAATATTTTTTAGACATTATACATTTCCTTTATTTTACGGCAATAGAGATTATACAAATATTTCAAGACAAAAGCCATTCCCAAAACAAGCAGCAATGGCAATCCCAAAATTTGCCAAAAAATCATTTGTTTTATCTCTTTTCCGTATAAGCTCTTCATTTCATATTCATAAGATTGTAACTTTTTTTCATCCTGTGCCAAATTCTGCCCCGCTTCACTAACTTGCAAAATTTGTTCAAATTGTTCCATATCTTCGCCGCCGGCGACAAATAACAAACGTTTTTGGTCAATAATTTTATTTTGTAATGCCATATAAGAAGCTTCAAAAGCGCTAAATATCTTTGCCTTTATTTTTTGACTGATACTCTCCCTATTTTTCATTTCTGAATTTAGAGGAATTTTTTCATAAACTTCATTACCGGACATATAATCAACAAGAGTTTTAAAAGCTTGGCCATTACCGCTATTTTCTATAACACTATATGGATTTCGATCAGGAGAACTATTAGAAACCCAATAAGCGTCTTCCAAAAAATCAACATCGCCGACGACAGCAACCTTTCCCGTTTTTATAGAAACAGGAGAGAATGGCTTCATTGAAGAAGAAATTTCTGTATTTTCATACGGATTTTTCCGATATAAAGAATTAAAATTTCCTTCAAACACCGCGCCGACATATCCGTTATCCGCAGAAATAAAAGGTACTACCTTAAATAAAGTGTCTTCTGGAATATTAAATAGTGTTGCTTTATTTAATTTCAGATTAAATGGCAATACACCCCAATTTTTATTCAAAACACCATCATCCGTCATTTCTGGCAAAAGATTTATTTTCCAATTATTAAAGAAATCCACAATTTGCAAATTTTCTTCATTAACCAACTTTGATTGACTTTCAGTATAAAAATCAAAAAACACCAATAAATTTCCACCACGCATCAAAAATTGGTCAATGCCATAGCGTAACATCGGCGAAATAGATTTTGGATTTAGTAAAATCAAAGTATCAACATTTTCAGAAAATTCATACATTGAAGAAGAAACATTAAATACTTGATAATCATTTTCCAACCCCAATAGAATGGATTGAAAACCATCCAAATTTTGAGTTGCGTCAAGATACACGCCAATATTTTTTATGCGTTCAGGCTCTATCACCTTGAGTAACGCCTTATCAATATCTCTTTCCAAGTAGATTTGCCGCTGGAGTAAAAATTGCTTGATAACACTCTCTGTACCATCATTCAAATGAACAACTGCCCCTAAATAATCTTTACTTCCTTTGTCATTTGTTTCAAAATAAATACCCTTTTCTAAAACATTTTCCTCCAAATCGGAAAAAGGATCAACATAAACAATGTTTAAAGATATCATTCCTTTGGAATATTTAACATATCTTTTCAAAAAACGATTAATTTGTTGTAAATAATGAAAATAGTCGGAATTTCTATTTACATATTCTTTAGAGGCATAAATATCAATAACAACTGGCTCTTTTATGTTTTTCAACAATTGCAGCGTTTCAAATTTAGGCGTATATGACTTTGTCTTTGTAAAATCAATTTTGTTTTCAAAAAAATTGTAAATGGCAATATTAAAAAACAATCCACCCGCGACCATCAAAAACACAAATGACACAAAAATTAATAGCCGGTGTTTGTTGACACTATATTTAAAATGCAGAACACCAACGGTTATCACACTAAAAACAAAGGATAATGATATAAAATAAACAAAATTTGTCAGTCCAAGCTCAGCAAACAAAAAATCATTATAAACAACATATAAATCTAAAAAAGGTAAAATAATCCAAAGCGCTATAAATGCAAAACTTGATAAATAGGCGATAATAACATTTTTTGTAAAAGCAGAAAAAAGACCACCGATTGAACAAAACAGCATCATACATAACCATAACCCCAAGAAATCCGATAATATATTTTGCCAATCAATATTTAGCCAACTTGATGCATAAAATATAAACGGCAACAAAAACAGGCTCATCAAAAAACAAAATAAAACCACCGAAAAATATTTCGCCCATTGAATAATCCATATATCCACGGGTTGGGTCAGCAAAAGTTCAATCGTTTCCTGTTTATATTCTTCCGCCCACAACCTCATAGTCAAAGAAGGAAGCAAAACAGCCAAAATAATCGGTTGAGCATAAAACAAAGCATATAACGATGTGTCGTGCATGGCTAAAAATGAACCAAAATAAAAAGCGGAGCCAATTGAAGCCAATAGATAAATAAAAAACACAAAATAGGCTAAAGGACTACGAAAATAATTAGAAAATTCTCTAAAAAACAAAGTATTAAATTGCTGTCCCATTTATTTTTTCTCCTTAAACTTTTTAAAAATTTCCAACCATTTTTTGGAATTATTATTTTTTAAATTTTCAAAACGTTCCTTGGCTTCTAATTTTCCGCCGTGAATAATTATCACATCGCTGGCCATGGCTTCCACATCTTCTAAAGCGTGTGTCGAAATTAAAACGATGTGTTTTTGGGCATATTTTTTTATAATTTTCCGTATACTTTCCTTTTGCAGCGGGTCCAAACCTTCCGTTGGCTCATCCAATAACACCAATTCCGGTTCAGACAACAAAACAGTAGCTAACTCCACTCTTTTTTTATAACCTTTTGACAATGTGTCTAAACGCTGGCAAATAACTTTTTCCAATTCTAATATTTGAATAAGTTCTTTAATTTTTTCTTTTGCTTTTTGAGGAGAAATCTGGCGCAAATTAGCAATAAACCGCAAAAACTCAAAAGTTCTTAATTCTCCGTACATGGTTGAAATTTCTGGAATATATCCTATTTTTTTCAAGTATTCTGTGCGCTGTGTTAACAAGCTGATATTTTCCAACTCAACATCTCCTGTTTCCGGTTTTAAATAGCCGCTAAGAAGTCGTAATAAAGTTGATTTTCCCGCGCCGTTTTCACCCAATAGCAGGGTTACTCGCCCTTTTTTTAATTCAAAGCTCACATTGTCCAGAGCTTTTATCTCTCCAAAATTTTTTTTTAAATTTCTGACTAAAAGCATATGTTAATCTTTCCATAAACAAAAAAATACTGCTATTAGTTTAACAATTTTTTTTTAAACTTTAACAATTATTTTCAATAAATCTTAAAAAACTTTAATGACAAATTGTTTTTATTGAGGTAATAATATCACAAAATAAAAGTATTGGAGTAAAATTTTGGATAACTTTAATAAAGAAGAACTAAAAAACTTTATCATCGGGCTCTGTGTTATCAGCGTTTTTGTGTTGGGCATTATGATATTCAAAATACAGCGTAACGTTTGGGAAGGCGCCGAGGATACCGACTACGAAATTTATGCGGCGTTCAATCGCACCGACGGATTAGTTGTGGGCGATAAAGTCAGAATGTCCGGATTAGATATTGGCAGAGTCATTGCTTCGGTTTTAGATGACAATTACCGTGCTATATTGACTTTGCAAATCGGCGCTCATGTGCAAATTCCTGATGACAGCAGCGCGGCCATTGTTAGTTCCGGAATCATGGGAAACAAATATATTGAAATAGAACCGGGTGGATCTGAAGATTACATTGCGCCGGAAGGAGAATTTCAATATACCCAAGACGCCATGATTTTAGAGGAATTGATCGATAGAATCATTTCACTGGGCAAAGCTAAACAAAAAAAATCTTGCCGCAACACACAAGAAAACACTAACGCAAATGAAAAAATGGAGTAGTTAAATGAAAAAGAAACCTGTTGAAACTATTATGGGATTAGTTGTTTTAATCGTTGCCTTGCTCTTTTTAGCATTTGCTTATCGTGTTTCTGATTTGCAGGTTGTAAAAGGATATCCGCTTAAAGCCGAATTTATGAAAGTAGGTGGCTTAAGCGTGGGCTCAGATGTTCGCATCAACGGCATCAAAGTTGGAACAGTAACTTCTCAAAAACTAAATAACGAAGATTACATGGCGGATGTCACATTTAGCATTTCCTCAAACATCAAATTACCCAAAGATAGCACTATATCAATTGTGAGCGATGGTCTGGTTGGGGATAAATTTGTTAAAATAGAACCTGGAAAATCCAAAGAATATTTACAATCCGGCGATTCTTTTTCAAATACAAAAGATTTTAAGACCATTGAAGACATGGTCGGCGAAATCATTTTTATGACAACAGGTGACGGAACAAAAGATGACAATTCAGAAAACTAAATATTTACCAGCTTTATTGCTTTTTACTGTGTTAAATGCCCATGCAGCGGAAATTGATATGAACACGGCAAGAATGCAGGCCATGGACAAAATAACCGGCCATGTCAGCGTTATTAATGTCCCTGTTAATGGCGAAGTAAAATTTGGTTCTCTTTCAATTGTTGTCCGCAGCTGTAAAACGCGTCCGGTTGAAGAGATTCCGGAAAACTTTGCGTTTATTGATATTTCCGATAAAGGATTAAAAGGCGAAGAAACAAATGTTTTTAAGGGATGGATGCTGTCATCATCTCCAGCCACAAACGCTTTGGAACACCCTATCTATGATGTTTGGTTGTTGCAATGCTTAAACACAAATGTTGAAGCCAAAGAACTTTTGTCCGAAGAACAATTAGCCAAGCGAGATAAATTACCTATGTTAAAAAACGCCATTCCGCAACAATCTGAAACGCCAACAAAAAGTGTTGAAAAAGAAAAATCCGACCAAAGTCAAAAATCAATGAAGGAAATGGAATACAACATGGATTCGTCTAAAGTTAAAAATCCTGAAAATCTTATCACTCCAGAAATAAACAAAAATGCTGAATTTTCTTTTGATGAAGATGAAGAATCTTCCGAGGATTAAAAGCTTTTGCTAAAAAAAGCAACTCCGACAAAAATAATAACAGCATACAAAATAACGCCACTTATAAAACGGAAACCTTGAATAAAATCCATTTTTGATGGCATGGCATTTTCGATCAAAACTGTCATTAAAAATAAATAAACGATATATGACGCAAAATTAAATGGTAAAATTTTAAAAAAGCGCAAATCCAACAAATAGGCAAAAAGCAACAGCAATAAAGGCGCCATTGCCGCCGGTAGCGCATTATAAAATTTTAAATTAGAAAATCCAACCTGTCCCATAACATATCTCCCCTCTTTTTTTGAGGAAACAAGGAAAAACGAACCGGCTTTGCATTAAAAAGTAAACCAACAATAAAATGTGCACATTCATGCAAAGCTGTTCCCGGAAGATTAATCAGCATGGCCAACCATAAACTTTGATAGGCCGAACGTTTAATAGAAGATAAAGCAAGCACAAAAAATATTAAAAAGAATCTATTATTTGCAAATTTATTTAATATTTCAGGAGTATTTAAATATAGCCAAAGTTGTTGCATTGGTACCGTCTTTTACTTTTTTTCCAACACTGTCAACCCTGCAATAAATGTATTAAACATAAGCTGACATATTGTTTTTTTATTAACTTTTGTAAATGAATCAAGAATATCTTTTGTTAAAAAAGAACTCAACGCAAATAGAGATAGCCACAAAATTTGTGAAGACAAAATTCTTTCCGGACGTTCCATATTAGGAACAAGTTGAATAAGCAATTTATTAATCAATCCTGTTATTTTAACCACTTTTCGCAAATAAAAATAAGAAAAAGCGTGATTATTGTTACGCAAATGAAAACTGTGAAGCATATACCACAAATTTTTATTTTCGATAACAAAATCAACAAATGTCTGTAGAAAATTATTCATATCCACAAATGCATCTTGTGTTTTTTTAACTTTTTCCAAGCGGTTAGATAGTTCGTCTAATGTCATATAATTTTGAATAACAATAAAATTGTCCATATTAGAAAATTGATTATATATTGCGCCAACAGAGCAGCCGGACGCCTCGGATAATTTCCGCGCGGTCAAGGCTTCCGTTCCTTTTTCTTGAACGATTCGCCGTCCTGTTTCCAGTAACAAATTTTGTATATTGTCTTTTTCCATTTTAGTAATAAATATTGTTTAAATTTAACAAATTTTTTGCATTTACGGCATTAGAATAACTCAGATATAACGGGTATTCAATTTTTTTTTACGGTTATCAAAGGGATAATTATGAAAAATATAACAGCATTTCTCTTACTAGCACTCTTTTCGTTCAAAGTTCACGCTCAAACAGTGGAACTTTTTGATACGGAGGATTCATCTAAAGAAGCAACACCTGCGGAAAACATTGTTTCGGAAACAACAAACACCCTCAACACGGTCAAAGAAACAAAAGTATTAGATAAACAAAACCAATCTCCTGACTTTTTAGACAACTACATTGATGACATAGAAACAGAAAAAAAAGCCAAAAACTCGGCCCGTTCTATTTTAAACCAAAAACCACAAATTTTAACACTTCGACAAAATGAAACCAAAACCTTAAAAAGATTAGAAGAAAAAACGAAAGAAATTCAAAAGGGTCTTGAAAAAAAAGCTGAAGAAAGCATGCCCGCGGAAGAATTAAAAAATCAAAACATCAAAAAAATTCAAGAAACATTTTCTCCGGCTCCGTTGGGACTTTATTGGCAAACAAATATTGATGAAACAAAAAAATTGGGTTTTAATCTACAACCGGCAGAACGTAAAGGCTACAAAAATGTTTTTTTAGTTCTCAATCCCAAACAGAAAAATAACACTTTTAAAGAAATTACCGCTATTTTTGGGTTGCAAGACAAATTATGGTGTATTTACGCTCAAGGGCAGTTAATTGACGATGATTCCCAAGCTTCACATGTTTTGGATCTATATCATAAATATTACAAAGCCTTAGCCGATAAATATGGCAACGCTCAAGAATTTTTTACACCATATTCTTATGAAGAAGAACTCATAGATGGTGAAGGTAATACCCAAACAATTAAAAATGTCACCAAACAAAACCCTTTGGGTGGTCGTAATTTTTTGCAAGAATTACAAGAAGGAAAAGCCGTTTTATACGCAACTTTTCATAATGAAAAAATAGGCGTAACTCTTGGTGTTTCTGTTGATGGCTCAGGCAAAAGCTATATATCCATTGATTATAAAGATTTTGCACTAATGGAAAGCGAAAAACAAACAAATCTAAACAAAGCAACTGAAGATATATAAAATTAAGGACAAATAAGATGACTAAAGTAAGTTTTTGTGGAATCTCTGGAAGCGGAATGAGTCCTTTGGCGCAAATTTTAAAGCTTTCCGGATATGAAGTGCAAGGATCTGACCGAAATTTTGACTTGGGGTGCGATTTAGATAACAAACAGGCTCTCGAAACCTTAGGAATCAAAATTTATCCACAAGACGGTTCCAGCATTACCTCTGATTTGGATTTTCTTTGCGCGTCCACCGCGGTAGAGAGTTCTATTCTGGACATCAAAGTTGCAAAAGAAAAAAACATTTCCATAAAAACTCGGCCGGAATTATTAAGTGAAATTTTCCACAGTTATAAATATGGCATCGCCATCGGCGGCACATCTGGAAAAACGACAACAGCGGCCATGGTGGGATATATTTTGGATAAAGCCGGAAAAAAACCTTGTCTGATCAATGGCGGCTTATTGAAAAATTATGAAAATAACAACGGCATTCCCAATATAATTTATAACAAAGGGGACATTTGCGTTGTTGAAGCGGATGAAAGTAACGGTAGTATTGACCTTTATAATCCATACATTTCTTTGGTAAATAACATTTCCCACGACCACAAAAGTATTGAAGAACTTGTCTCATTATTCCAAAATCTGAGTCTGCGCACCAAACATGCTTTAGTTGTCAATGAAGATTATGAAGCATGTCACACACTGAAACATCCGCATAAAATAACTTTTTCACTAAAAAATCCACAAGCCGATTTTTACGCTGAAAAAATCATGCCTTTAGCACATGGCACCGAGTATATTTTAAACGGAAAAACATTTAAATTAAAGCTCATCGGTCATTTCAATGTGGCAAACGCACTGGCGGCAATTGCCACATGCAGCGCTTTAGATGTGGATAAATTTGAAGCGGCTCAGTTACTGGAAGAATTTTGTGGAACAAAACGACGTCTTGACGTTATTGGCAAAAAGAATAATATCACCGTTATTGATGATTTTGCTCATAATCCGGATAAAATAACAGCTTCTATCAGTGCCTTAAGGCAATATGACGGACGTTTGCTCGTCATGTTTCAACCACATGGATTCGCCCCCATGCGTTCTATGGGAAAAGAAATTGTTGATAGTTTCTTAAAAAACCTGAATGCTGACGATATTTTAATTATGCCGGAAATATTCTTTGTCGGAGGGACTGTGACAAAAGATATTTCTTCTGCGGATTTAATTAATTTTGCTCATAAACAAGGCGCGCAAAATGCTTATTTTGTAAAAGACAAAACAGAAGCCATGGAAATGATCCTTAAAAACGCTCGCTCGGGTGATAGAATTATTATCATGGGTGCTCGCGATAATTCATTAACCGATTTATGTCATAATATTTTAGAAAGATTATAACATGCAAAAATTAAAAAGCGGAGACAAAATTGCTTTAATCGCGCCTTCTGCACAAATTGCCAATATTGAAAAAATTCAAAAAGGTCTGGATTTTTTAACATCTTTAGGCTTACAAACAGTCTTTGCGCCTCATTTATACAAGGTGCGTCGCTACATGGCGGGAACAGACAAAGAACGTGCTGAAGATGTACAATGGGCTTTTACAAATCCAGATATCAAAGCCGTTTTTTGCGTGCGCGCGGCCGCCGGCGCAGCTCGAATTTTGCCATACCTTGATTTTAATCTCATTAAAAAAAATAAAAAACCACTTGTTGGTTTTTGTGACAACGCGGCTTTAATGCTCGCTTTAAATAAAAAATCCGGCATTATCAGTTGGAACGGATTTTTACCGTCTTACGATTTTAGAGAGGATTCTCTTGATTTTTTAGTGCAAAAAAGCTTGACAGACTTAATGTCTGGAAATTCTATTTCAATCACTTCTGGAAAAACCTTACGCGCCGGCACAACGGATGGCGTTTTTCTATGCTGTAATTTAAGTGTGCTGATGAAACTTGCCGGCACGCCATATTTTCCAGATTTGCGAGGGAAAATTCTACTTGTGGAAGATATTCATGAACGTTTGCACAAAATCGATTTAATGTTGCAACAATTGAAACAACAACCGCATTTTAATGCGTTAAAAGGCATTATTTTTGGTAATTTTACCGATTGCGCCGGAGACGATGAAGACGGAACGCTTGACGATTGTTTTGAAGATTTTTTAGAAGGAACAAATTTTCCTGCCATCAAATATTTCAATTTTGGCCATACACGCAGCCGCTATGTTTTGCCGCTTGGCGCAAAAGTGTCTTTTTTAGCCGACGAAAAAACTCTGAAAATTCATCATTATTAAATGGCAAACTTTTTGAAATATTTCAAAATTAAGTTTATCTATCAGACGGACAAAGGTAATAATTCCCTGCCATGATTTGCTTGTAAAAGCCAAAACACATCCTGTGGTAAACAAATTCGCGCTAATAATAACAATGTAGGAAAAAATAAATCCTTCTTGGCTCAAATCAGTTTGTTGCAAATTTGCCTGTGTCAACACAACAAGCCAGTGATATGCTAAAAAATAACCTAAAACAGCGTATATTGTCCAATGAGCGTTTGTCACCTCTAGCAAAAAAGGCATAATTAACATGTAAAAAAAGGCAAATAATGGGAAAAAATAGGGAGATAACGAAATCAACCAATTTCCATGTCCTTTTAGTTGCATGGAACCACCGCTTCCATCTGGATGGAGACGGATTCGTCCAGCTTTATGCAAGGTTAAAAAGGCAAAAAAAGTATGCGTCAACTCATGTGAAATAATTTGCATACTTTGTTTTGTCGCGTATCCGGCGGTGAAAAGCGTGAAAGCAAAAAATAAAATTCCGGCGCAAAGCATATAAAACTTAAACCGAAAAAAATCAAAAAACATATATGACTGAACAAGTGCTGGTAAGGACAGTAACAAATACACGGCAACCGGCCATTTTAAAAGATTGATAAAACCATCTGTTAATTTATGCATTTTTCCTCAAATTTTAGATAAATATTAACTTCAATATTTTATTCTATTCATAATTATAATAATAGCAGAAGGAAATAAAAAATGCCAGATTTTAATACTTTTGATTTTATGGTGACAGACGAAAATGAAGTAATGCTATTGCTTTATGCGCGCAATACCGCACCAGAATCCCCTGTTGTCAAACTAAATTATGACGAACATAACATCACCTTAACCCGAAACAGCGAAGATACCGTTTCTCTGGATGGTGTTGAAGATGAAATTTTTGATAATTTGCAAGATGAAACATCTTTGCTTGTATGTGAAATCGAACCAACCGAAAATGAGGATGAAAGCGAAATTGTTTACACATATGAAGCAAACATAATTGATGAATAATGGAATATACATACCTGAATGTATATTTATTATCTTGAAATTTTAACAAAAAAAACTATGATATCCTCTAAATGGAGGAATAACAAATGCGCAAAATTATATCTTTGATTTTATTCTCAATGCTTTTTGCAAACAATGCAAAAGCCGACACCATTATTATTATGGATGATAATAATAATGTTAAACAGCAAATCTATACCCCTCAGCGAACAACTTCTGTGCAAACAACGCAAACTCAGACAACACCGCAAGTTATTTCACAACCTATTTATGTAACTTCAGCCCCGCTGCCGCCGCAACAAGTTATTGTAACACGACCGATTCCGCCTGTTGTTGTGGTTAGAGAAACACCAACACCACGAAACTATTATTACGATTCGGCAGCCACAAATTTTTTTGCCGGTTTCACGGGTGCCGTTGTGGGAGCCGCTGTTTCTAGACCTCATCACCGCCATCATCACCCAAGATGGTAAAAAAATATTATCTATTTATTAACCTTGCTTCAATAAAATAGGGGTGTAATTACTTTAACAAGAGGAAAGAAAGATGAAAAAAAAGCTTAGCAAAGGTCTCTCTCTCTGTAAATCCTAAACATTCGATTTCAGAGCGTTTTAAAACTTCCACACGCAGTTTTCGCCACTTTTTTAAAAAATTTGAGTCAGCTTTTCGAAGCCGTCATTATCAGACTTGTCCCGATAATCTAGATACTCGGGTCACGCCCGAGTATGACGGAAAAATGGTGAAAAGTATTTTTCCCAAAAAGAATGACTATAATAACATTCAGACACGATGCGCGCCAAACACGACGGGATTTTTAAGCGACGTGTACAAAAGAAGTACACGAGCGCAAAAGACACGCACTCTCGAAACCGCGGAGAGTGGTGTAGATAAAGTGGTTTCTAGCTGCGAGAAAAATCCTAATGTACATAAGACGTACATGAATTTTTTGAGACAGCGTAAAACCGCTTTAGATGCGCCGCTACACGCGGTTTCCTCTGGACGTTCTATGATT
>JBNMLT010000016.1:0-13470 GCA_050874965.1 Alphaproteobacteria bacterium | reverse complement strand
CATCGTATATTCTCCTCTTTTAATAAATTTAATGTTTCATAAAGCGGTAAGCCGACAATGCCGCTGTAAGAGCCTAAAATTCGGCTGACGTAACCGGCTAAAGAGCCGTCTATGCGGTAACCGCAGACACCATGCCATTCACCGCCTTGCACATAGCCTTTTATTTCATCCGGCGTCAATTTTTTCATGGTGATTTTAGAACAAACTGTTCTTTGCGAGATTTTACCATTTTTATTGATAAGGCACACAGAACTGATAACACGATGTGTGCGACCGGACAGCAAATTCATGACTTTGGTTTGTTCTTCATCGTTTTGGGATTTGTGCAAAATTCTTTTACCAACGGCAACAATAGTGTCACAAGCCAAAACATTTTCATTTGGATTATCAGCGGCTATTTTTTGCGCTTTTTGCAAGGCCATCCTGCGCACATAAGGCAACGGGTCTTCATGCGGCAAGCAATTTTCGCAAATATCGGCGGGCGCTATTTTTTTTGGTTCATAAGCAATTTGCCGCAACAAAGCAATACGTTGCGGCGAGCTTGAAGCGAGTATAAAATCTTTTGTTTCGACCATGGGGCGTTATGCCTCATCGTCATAAGTTTTTTCCATGCGCTCGTGACGTTCTTGCGCTTCAATAGAAAGTGTCGCCACCGGACGCGCTTCTAATCTTTCCAAGCCGATAGGCTCTCCGGTTTCTTCACAATAGCCATAAGTTCCGTCTTCAATACGATCAAGGGCTTCGTCAATTTTAGAAATAAGCTTGCGGATACGATCTTTTGTGCGTAAATCCAGAGATTTGTCGGTTTCCATAGAGGCGCGGTCAATTTCGTCCGGCTGGTTTAAACCACCTTGACGCAAGTCCTCTAAAGTGTCAATAGATTGAGAAACAATGGATTTTTTCCAATTTTCAAGCTTTTGGCGAAAATATTCCAACTGCAGGTCATTCATATATTCCTCATCGGCAGAAGGTTTATAATTAGGTGGTAAAACAATTGAAGCAGCCATTAGTTATCTCCTCATAAAATTTATTTTTCTAAATAATTAGCAATGTTGTGATAAAACTTCAAGTTTTTTTGTTATTTAATCACACAAGTTAGTTAAAAACCCATGTTATATTATTTTGTTCTTTTCCGCCTTCTTTGCTGTCGCAGACTCCGTTGTCATCGTCATTTGCACCAGCCAAATCAGAACGCTTTGCCGGCAAGGTCGCCTGTTCATCTTTATCTGTTATATCGGACGGCCAAAGAAATTCTTTTCCTTCTTCAGTGCCATTCACAATAAATTTATTTAAATCAACAACTTTGTTATTTATCCAATCTTTCATGCCCATTTCAATGCATTGTTCGCGAGTTAAGTTGTCAAAGCGTATATAAAATTTGTCTCCTTCCGTTCCCAAGGTTACTGCTCCGCCAAAAGCATGAAAAATCTGGTCGCCGACCACGCGAAATGAGCTTGGAATTAATTTTCTTCCTTCATCGGTTCCATTTTTGATTGCTGTTACAGTTTCCTTGTACCCATTATAAACGGTGGAAGCGCGGACAATGGCGCCCGCCAAATCAGAAAGCTGTTGCGAGGCTTTGCTTATTTTATAGTCATTATACGCGCCGGACACCATTTTGCCAACGCCGGCGACAATAGCCATCACCGCGCCCATGTAACCAATGACTTCAATCATACTCCGACCATGTTGATTATCTTTTATCATATATCATTACCTCACATTTTTTTCAGAATATCACAAAAAAGTTTTTTTAACAATAAAATTTGCAAAATCACTTTATTTTTAGGATAAGATTATTATAATACCTGCATAACAGGTTGTTTGGAGAATAATATAGATGAAAAAAATTACAATTGTTTTAACATTTTTGGAGGCTTGCGGAATAAATGTTTCGCCAAGCGCGGCGGATTCTTATCATTACACGCCATACATCGGTGCCGGCTACCAGTTTAGCAAGGCGCAATTCAAGCAATTCCGCCCCGAATATCAAAGCGGTAGTTTTTATATCGGTTCAGATTACAGCAAGTATTTTGGAACGGAGGTGTTTGTCAATCAAAGTGGCGCCAAAACCAACGGGCAGTCCGAAAAATTGAAAAGCTCACACCGTTCGTACGGTTTGGATTTGCTGGGATATCTTCCATTTGGCTGCGCGCAAAAATTTTCTCTCGCCGCAACGGTCGGCGTGGGCGAATATGTGTATAAGCTGAAAGAAGACGGCTTCAAACATCATAATGAACATGGTT
Organism: Alphaproteobacteria bacterium; assembly: GCA_050874965.1. Classification (GTDB taxonomy): domain Bacteria; phylum Pseudomonadota; class Alphaproteobacteria; order RF32; family CAG-239; genus RUG410. The sequence goes on along the minus strand of JBNMLT010000016.1, from coordinate 11,224 downwards.
GGGGTTATCGTTTTGGCGGTGGAGTCAAATATGCTTTTGACAATCATTGGCAAGCGCGTTTTATGGTTCGTTATGTCAAATTTAATCACTTGGAGCAAATAAACCAAGCTATGGAACATGCGTTGAGCGTGGAATATCATTTTTAAGGAAAAAATCATGTTGAATAAAATTATCGTTGTTTTAGCGCTTTTATTGTTGGTGGGTTACAGTTTTTCTTTAGTGTCCAAAACCGAAAAAAAAGAAAATCCTAAAGAAGAAAACAAGGTGGAACAAAGTGAAAAACTGCCGGAAACAACATTTGTTTTTGCTAAAGAAGCATTGAATGAAGGCTGTTTGTCCGAAAATAAACAATTTTGCGCGGTGGAAAGCGCGGTGAAATGCACCATTAATCCGGATTTTGCCGGCTGCCATGATTTAAATTTGCCTAAGTTTGTTTTTATGCAAGACCCAAGTTTGGATCGGCCAACGGAAATAAGTTATAAAATTGTTAATAAACGCGTTTTGGCCAATGGCACAGTGGAAATTTATACCGATAGCGCGTGCAATGGTGGTTGGTTTGGTTTGTGCCAAGGCAAAGTTATTTATGTTTTGGCACAAACAGCTCAAGGCGGTTGGTTTGTAAAAGATATTTACGCTATTGAATAATTTGTTTTTTATTTGTGCGAAAAAAGAGGTTGAATTTCTTCAACCTCTTTTTTGTTGGTCAGGATTGTTTAAAATAACAAATAACACATTTCCCAGAACCCGCAGCAAAATCCGTTGATTTGATAAGTTTTGCTTTTGGATAGTTTTTTCTATCAATAGATTCTTCGCAAGCTTCCGCATTGTTTTTTTCCGTAGATACCTGAGTGGGAACTGCAAAACTTTGATCATCTTCGTCTACATGTTCTGGTATTTTCCATGTTATAAAATCTCTACTATCAAACTCAGTGCAATCATTTATTGTCGCTTTATAACATTTTTTATCACATCCAATATCGACTTCTTTATAATTCGTATATATATGAGGCTCGTTTGTGTCGTCTTCTTTACGCATACCAATAAGTCCATTATACTCACAATAAAGATTACCATATTTTTCGCATTCGGTTTGAGATAATTCCGGATATGGTTCTTCGAATTCTACATTATTAGTATCAAATCCATCTTCAAAAATGTAAATAGCTCCATCACCATTGACATGGCCAGATTCAAACGGTACATTTAACGGAGTTTGGCAATACAAACTGCTAAATGCTCCAAAAACATTGTCTTGTATATTTGATGAACCTTGTGCAGCTAAAAAACTCTGTAATGACGAACAGTCAGAAATCCCTTTCTTTTGTTCATCCCATCCATACTTGCTAGCCCATTCCGACGCTGTTGCGTAATATTTGTCTACACATGCGGATGATTCTTTTAGGTATACATACACATCTCCTTTATTCATGCGCGAGGAACCACCTAAAGAAAATGATGTTAAAATATTTCGAGAAGCGCCAACGGAATGAATTATAGCTTTATTGCACTCAGAATAGTTTGGTTTACAATCTCCTATACCAGACCGGAAGAATCTTATATCCCGATAATATGGATAGATAAACATTCCGTTATAACTTGCTGTTTCTTTAGGCTTACAGTATTGAGTTCCATTATATTTATCTGAATCTAATATTTGTCTTGTTGTAGCTTTAAGACGAATAACAGGATAAATTGTTGGTAAATCTCCAACATATTGAGATTCTTTATCTAAATCTAAGTTTATATCGATAATTCTTCCACCAATAATCATTTTATTATCAAAGCTGTTTGCAAAAGCGTATTCATAAGAACCTTTTTGATCTAAGGCATCGGAGGCCTCCATCGACATTGACCTTTGATCACTTAATTTTTTATAGTTATTAAAAGTATAAATTTCATTATTGCCTGATACTAAAGGTTTAATTGCAAGTTTAATATTAGAAGAGGTAAGTTGCTCTGCTTGTAATGTAAATTCTATCAATTGTTCATCAGTTTTTAAGGTATCATAAATATTTTTCACTTCAGTTGAATAGGTTTCAATATTAGAAGAATTTATTTCTGAAAACGAAACATTTTCCTCATCCAGTGAAATTGAGCTAATGCATTTTGCGGGAGAAGATACATATCCAGCAGAATAAGGTTGTCCTAGATATCTGTCATAATCACTAGTTCCAGACATAATCATGTAAGATACTGGACATACAATATCATTTGCGTTATGTCCCCAACTCCATATCGATTCATCCATTCTTACCGTGGCGTATTTGTTTGTGACAGATTTCTCACTATCGTACCAACATTCTTCAGGATGAGAGTACCTGTCAGACGTGTTACCCCAAGCACATTTTGTTCTGTCACATTTTTTTATTTGCTCGTATGGGCCGGCGCATTTAACTTTGGCATAAAGAGTGTATGTGTCATATTTTGGCGTGTTTTTGGTTGTACACGTTCCGCAAGGAGCGTCACTGGCGGTGACAGATTTAGCTTCTGTAAAGGTGTTGGCTGTTGTATCACAATCGGCTTCCGCAACCAAGTCTTGCTGTTTACATGTTTTCAGTGTACATCTGCCGCACACGCCGTCCGAAGCTTTCACCTCTGGAGTGCTTGGTATAAAAGCACGATTTCCCGAGGCGCAGCTTTTTTCTGTTTTTAAGAATTTGTCCGCACAACTTTTTTTGAGACATCTTTGAGCGTTGGTGCCAAGTATGGAACTATTTGAGGAAACAATTTTATAATCACTGGTAGCCAAATCTTTCTTGACAGAACATTTATACGTTAGGCCAATCGGACATTTTTCACAATCCCAGCAATTACTGTTTTTCGAGCCTATTTCAGTATAACCTTTGTCAGCACAGGTATAGCACAATAAACAAGCGCCGTCTTTACCGAAAACACCTGTTTCTTCGCCACCTAAACTTGGACAGGACACACGATAGTTGGCGTTTATTTCCGAACAATATTTTGTTCTGGTTTTGTAACAATTATTGCCGTTGGCGTCTTGAATTGTGTCTTCAACAACTTGTGTTTCTTTATTATAAGAAGCTTTGTACTCGGCGTCAATCTCTGCGCAAGTTTTCACTGTTGAGTAATAGCAAGTTGTTTGCTCATCAATTTTCTCTGATTTGCAGTTGTATTTGTTGGTGTGAACTTCGTTTTTGCATTCTAATTCGCTGTCATATTGACATTTGCGAAAATAACATTCGTTGTTTTGGTAGCAAGTTAGTGAAGGTTTTTTATTTGCGGTGCACGCGATGTCACTATCATAGCCGCCTTGACTTTCACAAGTGACGACAACGTTGGTTATTTCGCTTTGACCGCAATCTTTTGAATCCGGCAAAAAACAGACCCGCGCCGAAGCTGTTGTGATAAAAAAACAACAACACACAATAGTCGGGCTGAGTATCCTTAGATATTTTTTAATCATTGATTTTCTCCTAATTAAATTTACCCAATCTCAGACCTAACTATTTGTTTCAGCCTGATTAAGTTTGATAAGCGCACTCTTAAAAACGTCTGTTTAAAATGGGCGCACTCATCCACCGATTATAGAATATCATAAAGTTTGTTTTTTTGCAATAAACTATCAAAAATTCATCAATTTATTCATAAAAGTGTAACAATGTTAAATATTTTGTAAGAAAAGAGAGGTTGAATTTTTCCAACCTCTTGAGGGAAAATTTTTGTCGTTAGAATCTTTTGCCGTATTGCAATAATTTGTTGCGAACAAAGCCACGTAAAGAAACTTCGGGACGAGCGCCGTAGTGACTGATGATTTCTGACGCGGCAATGCTTCCAATCATGGCGCAAGTGCCTAAACTACGCTTGTTGACCAAACCAAATAAAAATCCGGCAGCGTACAAATCTCCGGCGCCTGTTGAATCCACAACGCTTTCCGGACTTATCGGCTCCGCTTCCACAAAAATTTTAACTCTGCCGTTCACAATAACCGATCCGCGAGAATCTCGGGTGATGGCGGCAATTTTAACCATGGGTTTCACCATTTCCAACGCCGCATGAAAATCTTCGGTTTCAAACAATGTTTTCAATTCTTGTTCATTGGCAAATAGCAAATCCACATGATTTTGGATTAAATCAAGCATGTGATCTCGGTGAGATGACACACAATAGCGGTCGGAAACCGTGAAGGCTACCTCTCTTCCATGTTTGTGCGCCAGTTCACAGGCTTTTATCACCGCTTCATGCGCCGCCGGCTCATCCCATAAATATCCTTCAATAAAAGTGATTTTGGATTCACTGATCAGTTTTTCATCAATGTCTTCCACCGAAAGTTTGCGCGAGGCGCCAAGATAGGTAAACATGGAACGTTGAGCGTCCGGCGTGACCAGCACAATGCTTCGACCTGTTGCCGGTCCTTCTTCCAGCGGCAAGGTAAAACAATCAATACCTGCGGCCCCAATGTCTCTTTTGAACACTTGTCCCAATTCATCATCGTGAACTTTGCCAATAAAAGCGCAGTCGGCGCCAAGTGACGCCATTCCGGCAACCGTGTTTGCCGCCGATCCACCTGAAACCTCGCGTTCCGGAATGATGTCATTATAAATTTTTCCGGCGTCCGCGGCTTCAACCAAGGTCATACAACCCTTTGTCAAGTTTCGCTCTTTCAAAAAAGTGTCTCCCACTTTGGCCAAAACATCGACAATGGCATTGCCAATGCCCACAAAATCATAAACCGTATCTTGCTCCGTCATTTTTTCCTCCTTGTTTATTGGCATAAGTTATTCGCGCGTTGTGAAAATTTCAAGTTGCTAGACGTGTAACAACAATCCCGCAACGGCGGAAATAATAATGTAAAAAATAGCGCTTTTTTTGTAAAACCGCATGGCTATAACCAATAGGGCTAACAAACATCCAGTTTGCCAGTTGACAATTGACTCTTTGGCGATGTCCCATCCGGCAAATAAAATCAGTGCTAAAACCGCCGGACGAATGCCGTTGAGAACCTTGTTAACCTTTGGATTGTTCTTCCATTTGGTTAAAATTTTAGAAATGAGATAAACCACAATAACCGACGGCGTGACAAGACTTATGGTCGCCCATAAGCTTCCAAACACACCTGCCGCCTTGTAACCGGCGTAGGTGGCCATGTTTATGCCAACCGGCCCCGGCGTGGACTGCGAAACGGCTATCATGTCCGTTAGTTCTTTGGCCGTAAACCAGTTATATTGCTCGGTTAAATCATATAAAAAAGGAACTGTAACCAAACCGCCACCAACAGCGAATAGGCCGATTTTGAAAAATTCAAACGCTAAAATCAGGTAGGTCATTGTTTTTTCCTCTTAATGTTGGGAATAAAAGCTCCAGCCGCCGCCAGAATGACGATAACTACGGCAGATAAGTTGAAAAATGCCAATAAAACAGCGGCTAAGCCAAAAACAATATAATCCCTTATGTGGCAAATTCCTTTTTTCCACATGCTCCAAACTGTGTCAATAATCAGAGCGATAACGCTGACGCGAATGCCGTTAAACGCCCATTGCACATATTGATTGTCCATATATTGCCGTAAAAGCATGGCCACGAGCAAAATAATGACGATAGAAGGAGAAATCACCCCAAATGTGGCGCTTATCATGCCCCAAAAACCACGCATCTTATAGCCAATAAAAGAAGCCGCGTTAACCGCGATAATTCCGGGCGTGCATTGTCCAATGGAATAATAATTCAAAAGTTCTTCCTCGCTTATCCATTTTCTTTTTTCTACCGCTTCGCTTTTTAATATTGGCAACATGGCATAGCCGCCACCAAACGTGAATATGCCCATTTTAAAAAATATAACGTATAAATCCCACAACCTAACCATTTGGCTATATTTCCTTTGCTTTTTAGTTTTGATTATTATATAAAAGTAATGAGCCTGTAATGCAAGCATTTTGTGAGGATGAAATGATTATAGGATTTGTAAAAGAACGTCCGGCTTGGGAATATAGAGTGGCTGTTGTTCCGCAAACGGTGAAACAGCTTATTGCTTTGGGTCATCAGGTTTGTTTTGAAAATGGTTGTGGCGAACGTGCCGGATATTTTGATAATCAGTATATTGAGGCGGGCGCTCAACAACTGCGTAACGCCGCGGCCGTGTATGCCAAATCGGATCTGATTATTAAAATTTGGGCGCCACATGAAGAAGAATACGGTTTTTTGCATGAAAAGTTGTGGATTGTGGCTAACTTTGAAAGTTATAAAAGGCCGGAACGCTTAAAAATTTGGAAAAAATATAAAATTAATGCCTTGGCTATTGAACGTGTTCCGCGTTTGTCACGTATTCAGGATATTGACACGCTCTCTTCACAACATAATTTGGCGGGATATAAGGCGGCGTTAATTGCCATGGATATGTCAACGCAAAGCGTGCCGTTGATGATGACCGCCGCCGGTGTTTTACCTCCGATGAAAGCTTTGGTGATAGGGGCGGGAGTTGCCGGCTTGCAAGCTGTAGCTACATTGCAACGTATGGGAGCACAGGTGTTTGCCTCGGATGTGCGCGAGGAAACAGCCGAACAAGCAAAATCATTAGGCGCACAATTTATTGAAACGACGCCGGAAAATATAGATAAGATTTTGCCTGAATGTGGTATTGTTATCACATGTGTGGGCTTAATTAGTGGTCATGTTCCGCAATTGATAAGCGCTGCTCAGCTGCGGCATTTGCCGATGGGCGCCGTGGTGTTGGATATGGCTGTTGGAAATGTGGAAGGATCTGTTTCGGGTCGTTTGTTTGACAATGGTCACTATAAATTATTGTCCGATGCGCATTTGGCGGCGGATGTGGCTTATTCAGCAAGTTTTTTACATTCGTGCAATATGTGTAATTTGGTTTCGCGTTGGGATAAGTTGTCGCAAGACAAAGAAGTGTGGTCGGCGCTTTTGATTTCTCAAGAAAAAGATGAAGGGAAAAAATAATGGATGAATATTTGCTGGCAATATTGGTTCTGTCCATCTTTTTAGGATATTTTACGGTTTGGCGGGTTTCGCCTTCTTTGCATGCGCCACTGATGAGCGCCACCAACGCCATTAGCGGATTGATTGTTTTGGGTGCTATTCAGGTTGTGTCAAACACAGAAAGTTCATTCCAACTTGTTGTTGGTTTGTTGGCTTTGTTATTGGCTTCACTTAATTTAATTGGTGGTTTATTTGTAACAGTTCGGATGCTTGTGTTATTTAAAAAGAAGGAGAAATAGACTAATGATTAGTTCTCTAATTTATCTCGGTTGCGCTTTTTTATTGGTCATAGCGGTTGATTGCCTGTCCTCGCCAAGTCGCGTTGTGACCGGCTATCGTTTGGCCTCTGTTTCGATGGCTCTGGCTTTGATTACTTGTCTGATTGTCAATTGGGGACCGCATTCGATATGGATTGTTTTGACGCTTCTGCTCGGTGGTTGCTTGGGTGGATTGCTGGCGCTAAAAATTAAATTGTCTTCATTGCCGCAGATGGTGGCGTTGCTCAATGGCGTGGGCGGTTTGGGCTCGGCATTGATTGTGCTAAGTGAAATTGATTATACGCAAAATCAAGAAATTATGTTGTTTTGCTTTATTTTGGGAGTTACCACATTTAGCGGTTCCATGGTCGCTTATGCAAAATTAAAGGGAGTTTTGAAAAAAAACAGTCCCTCTTTCAAATGGGGAACACTGGTTTTAGGGGTGTTGTTGTGTATAAATCTTGGTTTTTATCTTTATTCTGAAAGCGGTTTTTTGTCAATTGCTGTTTTAGCCGTGTTGTTGGGCATAACCTTTGCCATGCCAATAGGGGGCGCCGATATGCCGGTGGTTATTTCTTTGTTAAATTCTTTTTCCGGATGGGCCGAAGTTTTAGTTGGTTTATTTTTTGGTGATTTACTTTTGATTGTGATTGGCGCTTTGGTGGGGGCTAGTGGAACAATTTTATCCTATGTTATGAGCAAATCTATGAATCGTTCTTTGCTAAAAATTTTATGGCCAAATCCCAAAACTTTTAATCAAGAAATTGCGGTAAAAGGTGCTATTAAACGGAGTTCTCCAGAAGAAGCGGCCTTTTTAATGAGCAACTCGCATAAAGTGATTATTGTTCCAGGTTTTGGAATGGCGGCGGCTCAGGCACAGTTGGCATTGAAAAATTTGGCTGATATTTTAATGGATAAATATCGGGTTGATGTTAAATTTGCTATTCATCCGGTTGCCGGACGTATGCCGGGACATATGAATGTGTTGCTGGCGGAAGCTCGTGTTCCTTATGAAAAAGTTTTTTCCTTAGAAGATATAAACCAACAATTTGCTTCGGCTGATGTGGTTTATGTTGTTGGCGCGAATGACGTGACAAATCCTTTGGCTAAGACAGATGAAAATTCGCCATTGTATGGTATGCCAGTGTTGGAGGTGGAAAAAGCCAAAACAGTTTTTTTTGTAAAACGTTCTTTGGATGCGGGATATTCGGGGGTGGATAATCCTTTATTTTATGCGCCAAATACTTTAATGCTGTTTGGTGATGCTAAGCAAGTTACGGAAGAAATTGTGAAAAATATTTAAAAATTAAGGCCGGCTTTTGTAAAAGTCGGTCTTCTTTTCAATGTTCTAAAATTAGAACGGGTACTTGTCTTCAGTACAGTTGTCAGTACTGGGAATGTCCTCGGCGGCACGGTCAATAGCGTGAATACCGGCGGCAATTGGACGACGCAAGGTGTTAAACATGTCCTTTACTGCGTCCTTTGAATTTTTGACGATCTTTTTGGTGTCCATTGTTCAAAAAATTAATAGTTAAAAAATAATATCAAAACTTTTTTATAATATCATAATTTGTTTATTTGGCAATAAAAAAATTAATTGTAACAAATTTAAATGATAAGTGATTTGCATTTTTGTGTTTTTCTTTGTCAAATAACTTCTATTGAGGAGAAAAAATATGCAAACAGGAAAAAATTTTGTATTAGGTGATTATGTGATTATTAAAAAGCCAGATCTTGTAAAAGCTGGTAATAATGTGCGAATTGCTGATTTTTGTCGCATTTCTTCGGCGTGTGAAATTGGTGATGACTGTGAAATTGCTCCGGGCACATATATTGCCGGTGGTGATGGTAAATATAAATTTACAATGGGGAGTTACTCATCTTTATCAGCCGGTGTGCGTATCTGGCTTTCAAGCAATGATTACGTGAACGAACTGGTGACCCATTCGGTTGAAGGTGTTCGAGAAATTCAAGGGCCGGTGACTTTAGGCAAATTTACCGGCGTTGGCGCAAATTCGGTGATTATGCCAAACAATCATATTCCGGAAGGCGTGACAATTGGTGCGTTGAGTTTTGTTCCTCCTCATTATCATTTTGAGCCTTGGACAGTTTATGCTGGATGCCCGATCCATCCGGTAAGAAAAAGAAATAAAGCTAATATTTTAAAAACATTGGAAAGATTAAATCTTGTGCATGAAGCCGAATTATTGGCGGCTGAATAATAAATAGGAGAAGAAATATGTGTGGGATCATTGGTTATATTGGCGGAAACGCCGCCGCGGATATTTTATTGGACGGCTTGAAAAATTTGGAGTATCGTGGTTATGATTCAGCTGGAATAGCATTGAATGAAAATAAAAAAATTGATGTTATTAAAAGTTCCGGTAAAATTATCAACCTTTTCAATAAGGTTCACCAATCATTGAATACGGTTAATGATGCGAGCGTTGGTATTGGACATATTCGCTGGGCAACACATGGAAAAGCCACTGAAGAAAATGCTCATCCACATCTTTCAGATAATGGAAAATTGGTTTTAGTTCATAATGGAATTATTGAAAACTACAAAGAATTAAAAGAAAAATTAGAAAAAGACGGTTTTGTTTTTGTTTCTGAAACAGATACGGAAGTGGCTGTTCATTTAATTGCTCGCGAGTTACACAAAATCGGTAATTTGGAGCAAGCAGTTGTTTCAGCGGTCAAACAACTTAAAGGGGCTTTTGCTTTTTGCATTATGCATAAGGATTATCCTGATGAAATTATCGCCGTTCGCAAAAATGCGCCATTAGTTATTGGTTTGGGAAATGGCGAAAATTTTGTGGCGAGCGATGTTCCGGCTATTATTGGCAAAGCGCAAAAAATGATTTATTTGGATGACAATGAAATGGCGATTATCCGCAAAGATAAAGTTGTTGTCAAAAATTTAAATGGTTTGATTGTGTGCAAAAAGGCAGAGCCGTTAAATTTTGAAGCGATGGCAATTTCTAAGAGGGGATACAAGCATTTTATGCTCAAGGAAATTAATGAACAACCGGATATTGTTCGCCATAATTTGCAAGCCCATTTAAGAGACGGAAATTCTTTGGTTATGTTTGACAATATTAATTTAAATGAGTTGGCAAGCAAAGTTAAAAAAATAGAAATTGTGGCTTGCGGCACGTCATTGCACGCGGCAATGGTGGCAAAATATGTGATGGAGGAGTGGTTGCATTTGCCTGTAAGTATTGAAGCCGCAAGCGAATATATTTATCACTATAACACAACGGATAAAGATACTTTGGTTATTGGTATTTCGCAATCTGGTGAAACAATTGATACAATTACAGCATTGAAAAGAGCAAAAGAGCACAATGCGACAACGCTGGTGATTACCAATCGACCGGATTCCAGCATTATTCGCACTTCTGATTTTGTTGTCCCTCTTAATGCCGGTATAGAGGTTAGCGTTGCGGCGACAAAATCATATACCGCGCAGCTTATGGCTTTATATTTGTTAGGCTTGGGGTTGGCAGAGGCAAAAGGAACCTTAAGTGGTGAGAAACTTATTCAAATTAAAGCGGAATTGAATACGCTTCCGGCAAAAATGGAAGAAATTTTGAGTAATACCTCATCAATAAAAGAATGCGCTCAGAAGTATTGTAATAAAAAAAGTTTGATTTATATTGCTCGCGGCATCAATACGGCGACAGCTTTTGAAGGAGCTCTAAAATTAAAGGAAATTAGTTATTTAAATGCCAATGCCTATATTGCCGGTGAATTGAAACACGGGCCAATAGCTTTGTTGGATGAAAATATGCCAGTGGTTGCGGTGCTTGTTCCTGGGGGACAATCATATGCTAAAACATTGTCAAATTGTGAAGAAGCTAAGGCGCGGAACGCTAAAATGATTGCAGTCAGCAGCGCACCGCGTCAAGAGTTGGAATCGGTTTTTGATGATATTATTTCAATTCCGAGCGTTTCGGAAGATTTATCTCCAATCTTAACCGCTTTGCCAATGCAGTTGTTTGCTT
>JBNMLT010000015.1:0-13691 GCA_050874965.1 Alphaproteobacteria bacterium | reverse complement strand
TAGCTGCGAGAAAAATCCTAATGTACATAAGACGTACATGAATTTTTTGAGACAGCGTAAAACCGCTTTAGATGCGCCGCTACACGCGGTTTCCTCTGGACGTTCTATGATTGAAATGCTCGGCGTCTTGGCCATTATTGGTGTGCTATCCGTAGGCGGAATTGCCGGTTATTCAAAGGCCATGGAAAAATTTAAAATTAACAAAACTATCCAGCAAATTGCCGAAATTGCCACAAACATTCAGACTTTATACATACAACAAAAAGACTTTAACGGTTTAAACAATGAAACAGCCATTCAAATGGGGGTTATACCTGATGATTTAAAAACCAGTGAGGGTGAATATGGTACAATAATTTCACATGCTTTTAAAAACAATGTTGGCATTTACACCTATGATAATTCAAAATCTTTTGCTATAACCTTTTACGGCTTGCCTAAAGAAGCATGTATAGCGCTGGCAACCACAAATTGGGGAACATCTTCAACCGGATTAGTCGGTATTTTTGTTGGAGAAACTTCTGGTTTTATGGAATGTAACTATTATAATACCCTTTGCAAAGACGGTACTGAAGGAGAATTGAATGGAGCCAATCATGACGGTTATTATGCTAATGCTTCTTATTTACCTTTATCTCCAGCCAAAGTTTTAGACGCTTGCGGAGAACCATATGATTCAATTGATCCGGCTTTTGGTATAAAATTCACTAAATAAATACCAGCCCTATAAAAAACCGCTCATTACGAGCGGTTTTTTATATCAATCACCACGATTTCAGATTTTGTCCCTGTCTTAAACTTTATCGTCCAATCAGAAATACCCGAAGTCACAATAAAATCTGTCAAATTTCGACGTTCATAACCATAAGTTTTATCATTGGCGCCTATCCATTCACCAACTTTATTCAATGGCCATAATTGACCACCGTGTGTGTGACCAGACAACACTAAATCAACTTCCGCCGCCGCTTGATTTTTATAGTCATTTGGTTGATGGTCCAAAACAACAACATATTTATTTTTATCCAAACCGTCAATTAATGCATTCATATTTTCACGTTTGCCACCACGCATAAATTCCGAGGAATCTTTGCGCCCCAAAATATAATAATTATCGGAAATCAAAACAGCCTCGTCTTGTAAAACAGTCACACCGTTTTTTTGCAGTTCCGCAATCAGCTCGCTTCCAGAGTATCCGCGGCGTTCTGGGCTATAATAGCCTTTATCATGGTTTCCAAAAGAAAAATACACACCATATGTTGTTTTGAGTTTACCAAGCGCCTCTGTTGCTTTTTGCATATCAACAAGTTTAGTATCATCATCAACAAAATCACCAACAATCACAACGACGTCTGGATTTAATTTTTGCATTTGCGCCACATATTTTGCAAAACCGACGCCATCAAACGTCGTGCCAATATGAGAATCTGCAAATTGAACAATGCGCAAAGGTTTTGACACTTTATTTGTTTCAATATTATAATAAGTTGTCCAAACGTGGTGATCTAAAAACCACCCAAAACTCATCGCCGTCAAAGTCAATAATATAGCAACATAACCGGCGTAATAATGCTGAAAATTATGAGAACTATAATGTTCCGCAATATCAAAAACAAAATCGCTCACAAGCCAAAATACCATTAAATGCAGCAAAATGATAACAGCATTCATTAAGTTAAGGCTTAAACAGAGCACACCAAAAACCACCAAAACCAGCATCACGCTGAAAAAATAAAGCAATTTAACATTACCTTGTGATAATTTCAGCATAAAATCAAATTTAGCCATTCTATTGGTCAAATACGCTAATCCGGCCAACGTTGAAACAATTAAAATAACAAAAAGTATAATCCACATACGCATTTTAATTCCTTTCTTTTTTTTGCCAGCATAAGGCTTAGAGTATGCTCTAAGTCAAGTATTTTTTTATGACAACAATTTCGACAAAAAACTTGCAAGAATAACAAAGTTATGCTATATATAAATCAATTTTGTATTAGTATGTCTTATTTTTAATTTATTAAACTGTTTTGATATGAATCTTCAAGACAAAAAAAGTAGACTATCTACAGTTAAGGCTGAGTTGAAGCGAAACATTTTGCAGCCGGATGGATTTGTGAAAAACATTGGTAATGTGTTTTTTACACAAAACACTGGTGGCTGGGTGTTGAGAGATGTGGTGTTTTACGGCTCAAAGCGCTATGGAATTAGCTTTGAAGTGCTAGCGCTAGACGAAAAATATTTTGTCGGCACCCAAAAACACGCCGCAGCATTATTCAACTCTTTCGGAGGAAAATACTATCCTTCGGAATATTGCTATGCCGCCGTCGATTCGCAAGACCTGTGGATTTGGGTTGGCGAAAAGGCGTCCGATGGCACTCCCATTTCTATGGAAGATGCTAAAGTGGCCCTGTTCTGCTAAAAATTTAAACACTCGATTCTTTTAAGAATTGAGTGTTTTTTATTGCAAACAGCACACAAATAAAGTATAATGTCTTTTATAAAAATATTTTTTTGTAAATTATGAAGAAGGATATCTTTATTTTTCGCCACGGACAAACAAACAAGAATCTTGAAAATAAATGGCAAGGTTCAGGATGTGATGACGATTTAAACGAAACCGGACAAAAACAAGCTCAAGATCTTGCTGATAAAGTTAAAGATTTAAAACTGGACAAAATTTATTGCTCACCGATGAAGCGCGCAAGGCAAACGGCAGATTATCTTGTAAAAAATAAAAAACATCTGCCCGTTGAAATTGTTTCAGATTTGCGTGAAGTATGTTTTGGCACAGCCGAGGGTTTGACATTTGATGAAGTTCGAAAGATTTATGGAAAAGATTTTGAACAACATTTTTTTTACCCAACTCTCCAAACATGGGATTTGCATTTTCCCAGAGGAGAAAGCAAACACAATGTTTTTTGCCGTGTAAATGACTGTCTGGAAAAAATTGCTCAAATGCCGGAAAAAACAATCGGTATCGTTTGTCACGCCGGAGTTCTTAGCGCTTTACAATGCGGGTATCAACTCCAAAATGTTTGTTTTGACAACTGCGCCATTTTGCATTTGCAATATGACAGTGAAAGCGGAAAATTCGAAAAGATTAACTAAATTAAAGCCGTTCTTTGGTGCAAGAACGGCTTTAATTTATTGTAAAACAAATTTATCAGGCATTTTTACCAAACTCATAAGCTTGTTGCATGGCTTGGACATTATTTTCGATTTCTCCTTTTTGCCATGCGCCTAAACCATAAACAACACCTTTTTCCCGAGCATTTTCCAAGCAATCCGCTGTAAAACCGCGAAAACCTTCAATCACTTTATCCATATGTTTTTGCGTGGTATCTGCTGCTGCGATAATAAAATAAAAATCTTTGTTTGAAATTTGTGTATATTTTGGAACCATGCGGTCAATAAATGTTTTCATTTGCCCATTCATGCCATAAAAATAAACGGGGGAAGCTAAAACAATTACATCAGCATCAATCATTTTTTGTAATATTTCAGCAACATCATCTTTTTGCACGCATTTACCGGTGGCATTGCAAACACCACATCCTTGGCAATAATTAATTTTTTTATCACTTAGCCGAATTTTCTCAACTTCGTTGCCCGCCTCCAAGGCTCCGCGCTTAAATTCATCACACAAGATATCAGAATTACCGTGCAAACGCGGACTGCCTGATATAATTAAAATTTTTTTATTCATATTTTCACCCTCCTTATTTATCTATTTAAACCTTTGAGTTCACTTTAGGTCAAGCGTTTTTTATAAATTTTTAGATGTTTTTTAGATACATAATGTGTTATAGTTCCAAAATATGAAACCTACCGAAGAATTATAATGAACAAATCTGCCTATATTCTTAGCGTTATACCTCTATTACCCCATCTGGCGCAAGCCAACAGCTTTGACTTTAATCAATCTGGATTGGCCGGCGTTTATTATGGAATTATGCAAACGCGCCGGCAAAATAATTATGATAATATGCCGAATCGGATTGTGTATCGGCAAGACGGGCTTTTTGAAGGAGCCTATAACTTTATTGATAAAACACGTTTAGGGGCGCACGCTGACTATACTCTGGCTTTTCGCCAACATGATAAAGATTACAATGACGGAGATTGGCGTTTTTATCCTTATGCTTTAGTCGAAAATCAAAATTATGGAAAATTCACCGTCGGTTATTCTTATAACGCGGCCAAACAACTGCATCAGGGTGCGCAAGATATAAGTTGGATAGGCATTCAAGACAGCAATTTACCAAATTTTTTAACAAGCGCAAACTGGGTAAACGGCTTTAAAAAGACTAAATTCGCCTCACCAAAATCAACAACTATCATTGACGATGGACGGGCAATGAAATTCGTGTATTTCACACCAATGCTCGGCAACACAAAATTTGGTTTCAGCTACACGCCGGAAAACGCCAGCCGTCGCGGCATGGTTAGTCGATATGCGGATTATGAAAAAAACGAAGATGGCTACACCGCCGCAATGCAAAATAAATGGTCGATAGCAGTTGGTGATGTCTATACTTCAGCGGCTTATGGCGAATTTAACGGCACCGATAAAGAATGGGCGTTTGGAGCGCGCTGGGTTGTAAACAATTTTAATGTTTCAAGCTCTTATAAAAAATCATATATAGATGGCAATAAAAACAAAATAACCACAGTTTCAAACAATGCCTATCTGCCGGATTT
Source organism: Alphaproteobacteria bacterium (assembly GCA_050874965.1). Taxonomy (GTDB): domain Bacteria; phylum Pseudomonadota; class Alphaproteobacteria; order RF32; family CAG-239; genus RUG410. Next base: position 8,987 of record JBNMLT010000015.1, on the reverse strand, counting down.
GTTTGATAACTACCGCGAGGGACAATCTTGGGATTTTAGCATAGGCTACAAATTTTTTGATCGCTTGAAGGTTAATTTTGCTTATTTGCACACCGAAGCGAAAAACACCCGTAACCGCGATGATTTATATGTTCAAGCTAACAGTTTTGAAGTTAACAAATACATAGAACTGTTTTTGATAAACGGCTATATCAATTCAAAAGGCACGGAACGTCTTTCCCAAAACAATAACCGCGGTTATGCCGTAATTAGCGGGGTGGCGTTAAAGTATTAAAATGAGTGAAAAACTATATTGTTTTGCCCCAGTGATAAATAAAGACACTAAAGTTTTAGTAATTGGGACAATGCCGGGAACCGCTTCACTTCAAGCAGTTGAATATTATGCTTTTGAGCGCAACGCATTTTGGCCGATAATATTTAAAATTAGTGGCAAAACGGCGGAAACGTATTCCGAAAAAATTAAACTTTTGCAAAAATTACAAATTGGCCTATGGGATAACTTAAAAGTTTGTGAACGCGAAGGAAGTTTAGATAGTGACATAAAACAAGCGGAACCTAACGATTTTGAAAACTTGTTAACTCAATATCCGACCATTGAAAGATTGATATTTAATGGTCAAAAATCTTTTGCTTATTTCAAAAAATATCATCAAAGTCTTTTGGAACAATATGATTATGCTGTTCTGCCGTCAACCAGTCCCGCCAACGCCAAACTATCATTTGAGAAAAAATACCAAGTATGGCAACAAAATTTATTTAAATTTTAATGCAACCGTACAAGTGCTTAATAAACAATTACACGCTTGCTGAGTTTCTTCTCCGCTTAGATGGCGCCGCGTTATTAAACCTTCATCTTTACTGCTGTATTTTTCATTTCTATTGTCAAATAAAACGTGATTGCGCAAATTATAAACCCCGTTAAAACTTTTTTGCATTGTTAAATAAGAGGCTTCCAATCCCAAAAAATTAGGAAACTGATTACGCCAATTTGTCTGCGCCAGCTTTTTGCATTCTTTTTTTGTCAGACGCGTAAACAAAACAATATAGGCACCAAGATTTTCCGGTTGAACAGAACGTTCGGTCATGGTGTTATAAGCGTTATAAAAGAACATTTTTCCACCAAAACGGTTAGGAAAATCATAGCCCATTGGTGTTTTTCGAACGTTATAATCATAAGGAAGAATATTGCTTAAAAAAATCACCGAAGAATCCAAAGTTGGATATTTCCCTTTAAAAGTTTCTGTCATATTTTTTGTAATAACAGACAAATCTTCCGTTGTTTTTAAAATATTATTCCGCAGCAACGCATTAAAAAATGCAAAATATCCGCCAAAAATAAGGAAAAGCAGAGGCATAATAAAATACAATAACTTTAAACACGCATCCAACCCAGATATTTTTTGCTCAGACATAATTTGTAATCCTTTACACTAATATTTTCGAATAATTCCTGAAAGAACACCTTGAATTTTAACTCTATCCGAAGAATATGTTTGAGTTTGATATTCTTTATTACATGGTAATAAATGAATAATATTTCCCTCTTTTTTTAAAACCTTTAGAGTTGCTTCATTATTATCAATCAGCGCGACAACTATTTTTCCACTGTCAGCTTGTTCTTGCTTGCGAATTATCGCCGTATCACCATCCATAATACCGGCTTCAACCATAGAATTTCCTTCAATAGTCAAAGCGTAATAGTTACCCAACGCCACCATGTCAAACGGCACGGACACACTTTCACTTTCATTTGCCATTGCTTCTATTGGCGTGCCTGCGGCAATTTTTCCGTACAATGGAATATTCACCGAACTATTTTGCAAAGCTTGCTCGCGTTTTTTTTCTTCATCAATAACCGCCTGAGGCTTAAACCGAGGTAAACGAATAACTTCCAACGCCCGCGCTTTATGTGGAAGTTTTCTAATAAAATTACGTTCTTCTAATGAAGTTATCAGCGCATGTATGCCGGATTTAGACTTCAGCCCGATAGCATCTTTCATTTCATCAAAAGACGGGCACCGTCCAGTTTCTCGATTAACTTTATTGATATACATCAATAAATTGTATTGTTTTTCCGTTAACATAAAATAGCTCCAAAATTTTGTTCTATTTTAGTTTTTACGTTAAAAAAAAGTCAAGAACAATTTACACTATTTTGAAATTTTCTTTGCAACCACAAATTGCTCACCAATTTTCAAAAACTTATCTGTGCGCAACTGTTTTAATTTTTCATAATCTTGGGCACATAAATCCTTTAAATTCCGCTCCAAAACAACACGCAAATTTTCAAAAGTTTGCTGAGGATTGCGATGTGCGCCGCCTAACGGTTCTTCAACAATTTCATCAATAATGCCCAAACTTTTTAGGTCTTGAGCCGTCAAATGCAAGGCTTCTGTTGCTTCTTTTGTTTTGTCAGCGGAGCGCCATAAAATTGACGCGCAGCCTTCAGGAGAAATAACGGAATAAATAGAATGCTCTAGCATAATCACCTTATCCGCAACCGCAATGGCAATAGCTCCTCCAGAACCACCTTCACCAATAACTGTGGCAATAATAGGCGTTTTCACGCGCAAACACTTTTCAATAGACGCGGCAATAGCTTGGGCTTGGCCTCTTGCCTCGGCATCAACCCCTGGATAAGCGCCCGCAGTATCCACAAAAGATAAAATAGGCAATTTAAATTTTTCCGCCATATCCATCAAACGTTGCGCTTTACGATATCCTTCCGGTTTAGCCATTCCAAAATTATATTTGATGCGGGAATCAAGATCATTTCCTTTTTCTTGACCAATAACAACCACCGGAATGCCGCTAAATTTTCCAATTCCACCAACAAGAGCAGGATCATCACCAAAACATCTATCCCCACACAACAATGTAAAATCGGTAATAAGAGCTTTAATATAATCTAAACAGTGCGGACGATTCGGATGGCGGGCGATTTGCGCTTTTTGCCACGGCGACAAATTTTTATAAACATTGGCCATGTGGGTTTGCAAATGCTTTTCCAGCCGTTTGATTTCTTTGGTAATGTCTAAATCCTCATCTTTAGCAATCATTTTCAAATGCTGAATTTTTTCCTCAATATCAACAATTGTTTTTTCAAAATCCAAGATGACTGTTTCATTATCGTTCATACTTTTTATCCCTCATGTTTGACATATTGGATGGAGTTTAGCACATTTTTTTTAAAAGTTTAGCATTTTTTTCGGGTTATTAATGATTGTTGACTTTTTAATAAAAAGCTTTGCCATATCAAAGTTATGACATTATACTGATATTTATCATATTTCATAGGGATTTGACAGATGTTAATGTTTTGTTTTTTTATGGCTGTTTTTTCTTCAACAAGTTGGTTGATTTATGCGTTGCTGTTTATTAATTCAAAATTAGCAGATGCGCGTTTATGGGAACAAAATGTCGAACAGCTTTTGCTTATGCTTGCGGTTGTTTTTCTTCCTATTTTTATTATTTGGATGATTTTTGGCTTTATCAATCAATTTTTATCAAGCAAACAGTTTAATTTTAAACAAAATGAAATATTGAAACAATTGCAAAAAAATCAAGATTACACAGATTTAGTGGTTCGGGTCATGCTTGACGCGGAACACGAAATTAAAGATGGTTTTGTGTTAAATAAGTTTGATTTGTTTGTTTCCGACATGAATGAAGCGCTAAGTGAAATTATTCAACGTTGCAACATAGCCTCTTCTTCACAGCTGGAACAACTTTGGCAACGCGTTAAACGCGGTGAACGTTGGGTTTTAGGCAAAGCCATTTTAGACGCAAGCAAAAGCCAAAGCACTTTTGATGCTTGGGTCAGAGAAAAAGTTAATCGAGATAAAGTGTTCAGAGGAACATTATTGGAGTTTTGTTCACGTTACCAAAACTTATTGCAACTTTTAGAAAAACATGACCGAGATCGCATTTTTTTAAAAATCATTGAATCTGGTGTGTTTGGTAAAGTTTATTCTATTATTGCTCCGTTAAGCGAAGGTTTAAACACTTTAAGTGTAACCCAAGAAGACAAAACACTTCAATCAAAGCCGGAAAGAGATTATTCCTCTGTTTTGAAAATAGCCACCATGGAAGAACCATCGGCGCCAGAAACAATTGTTAATGTTGATAAAAACGATGACGAAGACATTGCTTTTGAGCAACCGAAAAGGTCATTTTTTGCAAAACTTAATCCTTTCGGCCGGAAAGTGACAGAAATTGAAGAAGATGAACACGAACAAGATCCATTTTTTAAAGCGCTGCACAACAGCTTTAAAGAGGAAAATGATTCTGATTTTACAGCACACAATACATCTCCATCCTTTGATAGCGGGTTTTCGACCCTAAGCGCAACTGATGAAAATCAGCAAACTTTTTCTTCCTCAGAAAAAACACCTGATTTATCTTTATCTGAAGAATATTTTGATAAAAAGGAAAACAGAATAGCACCAACATTTGGAAACACCAGAAACACTTTGGAAAACTTGCGTGACAGCAATTATTCATTGTCCACAAACACCTCTTTGAAAAAACAGTCTATGGAACCGTCTTCTGACAATTCTTTTACAGAAAATCAGCTGAAAGCTACACAGCAAGCAGAAGAAAAAGACGAAGATTTAGCCTACCCATTCGGCGGATGGACCGATGAAGAAAATTATCGTTAAAACTATTTTGAGTTTGATGCTCTTTTATTCAACGGAAACAACCGCTCTTGTCACCGATAGAATCGCACTTTATGGGGAATCTAAATATCCCAGCGGATTTAAATCTTTTGATTATGTCAACGCGCAAGCCCCGCAAGGTGGACAACTGGTTTTACCGGCTTATGGAACTTTTGACAATTTCAATCCCTACATATTTAAAGGAGTTGCGGCAACTTTTGTTAACTCCTTAAGCTTTGAAAGTTTAGGATTTTCACCAACTGATGACCAATTTTCCGTTTATCCGCTGTTAGCCGAAAAATTTGATTTGCCTCAAGACAAGTCATATATAGGCTTTATTTTAAACAAAGAAGCAAAATTTTCTAATGGACAGCCTGTTCTTGCGGATGATGTCATTTTTAGTTTCAAAGCCATAACTGAACAAGGCTCTCCCATCTATAAATTTTATTATGCCGATGTCGATCGTGTCGAAAAAATAAACGAAAGAGAAGTTCGTTTTTATTTTAAGAAAAATTCAAACAATAAGGAGTTACCGCTTATTTTATCTCAGTTCAGCATTTTTTCCCTAAAAGATTGGGAAAACAAAGACTTTGCAAAACCGCGCGCCGATGTTCCTTTGGGCTCGGGGCCTTATGTCGTCGATAAATTTCAAATAAATAAATTTGTAGAACTCAAAAAAAATCCTCAATATTGGGGAAAAGATTTAGCCACGCGAAAAGGTTTTTTTAATTTTGGCATAATCCGTTACGATTACTATCAAGATACCACTGTTACATTGCAAGCGCTTTTTTCCGGAGATATAGACGCTCGTGAAGAATATATCGCAAAAATATGGATGACCGGCTATAATAATAATCTTGTTTCATCCGGAAAAATCATAAAAGAGCAATTAGAACATAACAATCCCGCCACATTACAAAATTTTGCCTTTAATTTGCGGCGCCAAAAATTTTCTGATAAACGTGTGCGAAAAGCGATTGATTTGGCTTTTAACTTTGAATGGGCCAATGAAAAACTTTTTTATGGTCAATACCGTCGCCTTTTCAGCTATTTTACCAACACTGGAATGGAAGCAACAGGTTTACCAACAGGAAAAGAAAAAGAAATATTATTGCAATATCAAAACCTTTTGCCTGCAGAAATTTTTACAACACCTTTTGAAATAGCCACAAATAAAAACATTTATAATTCTCGAAAAAATTTAAAAAAATCTGTCAAATTACTCAAAGAAGCCGGCTATGATTTTATTGATGGGAAAATGACAAATCTTCAAACACATGAACCCTTAGAATTTGAAGTGTTAAGCAACACCGCAAATGGCTCTAGTTTTACCAAAGTCATGTTGCCTTTTATCGAAAATTTACGCAAAATAGGCATCAAAGCAACCTTCCGCACGTTGGATGTTAACATATTTAAAAACAGGTTGGATAATTTTGATTTTGACATGGCTATAATTTCTTATCCAACCAGTCAATTGCCCGGAAATGAGCAAATGGAATATTGGGGAAGCCAAGCCGCAGACATAAAAGGAAGCAATAACTTAATCGGAATAAAAAATCCCGTTGTTGACAGTTTAATAAAAGGATTAATCAACGCCCAAACCAAAGAAGACTACATTGCTTATGTAAAAGCTTTGGATCGTGTTCTAAAAAATGAAAACTATCTGATTTTTCAGTGGTACTCACCTTATGATCGGATTGCTTATAAAAACAAGTTTGGTCAACCGGCCACCGACAAAAAAATTGGATTTCAACCTTATTTATGGTGGATAAAGGAGAAATAATGCGCACATATATTATCAAAAGATTATTGCTTATCCCCTTAACATTACTAGGAATAATCACTGTTAATTTTGCCATTATTCAGTTGGCACCTGGAGGGCCTGTTGATTATATTTTAGCAAAATATCGTGGTCTAAACACCGATACAAAAGCAAATTTAACCTCATCTGTTGAATTATCAAAAAATTCAAGTAATTCTCAATATGTTGGAGCTCAAGGTGTTCCGGAAGATTTAATTAAAGCTCTGGAAAAACAGTTTGGTTTTGATAAACCTTGGTATTATCGATATGGAAAAATGTTAAAAGATTATTTATGCTTTAATTTTGGTAAAAGCTACTATCAAGATAAAACCATTGTCGAACTAATAAAGGAACGCCTTCCTGTTTCAATTTCTCTGGGATTATGGTCAACTCTGATTATTTATTTAATCGCCATCCCGTTAGGAATAAAAAAAGCCCAAAAAGACGGCTCAAAATTTGACACTTTCACCTCTTTTTTGGTTATCTTAGGCTCTGCCATGCCGGTATTTTTATTGGCCGTGTTTTTTATCGTGTTTTTTGCCGGAGGCATCTATTGGCAATGGTTTCCTTTACGCGGTTTAACTTCTGAAAACTGGAATTCTCTATCTTTTTTTCAAAAAATATCTGATTATGTTTGGCACATAACTTTACCGGTATTAACCATGGTTATAGGAGGATTCGCAAGTTTGACCATGCTGACAAAAAACTCCTTTTTGGATGAAATCAATAAGCAATATGTGCTAACAGCCCGCGCCAAAGGTGTTTCTGAACACAATATTCTCTATGGACACATATTCCGTAATGCCATGCTTATCATAATTGCCGGCTTCCCCTCTTTATTAATAAAGATGTTGTTTACCGGCTCCTTATTGATAGAAGTTATATTTTCACTTAATGGATTAGGAATGTTAGGATACGAGGCCGTCACCACCCGTGACTATCCGGTTGTTTTTGGCACATTATATATTTTTGGCTTGCTTGGATTAATCTTAAAACTTGTTAGCGATTTAACTTATTTTCTTGTTGATCCACGTATTAATTTTGATAAAAACTAAAGTTTATCAATTAATTCGGCAACCTCTTTAGCTGCATTTAAGCTTTGTTTCGGCTTAAATGACATATCTTGTTGCGCGCTAATTTCCACAGCACATCCCTTGTCGCACAATGATCGCACAAAGCGTAAATGCTTTGGCGTCAACCAATTTTTGCCAATAAACAAATAAATCGGCTTTCCTGTTCCTGTTGCTTCACAGCACATAGACACAGAATCTCCCGTAACAACAATATTATCCGCGCACGCTAGAAATCCACTATAAGGATTTTCTGAAACATCCCCCCATAAATAAGTATATTGTGGAATATCTTTAAGTTGTTCCAAAATTATTTTCTCCGCTTCACTTCCGGTTCTCCGAGATGTGGTGATTAATAAAGAGCCACCAATTTGCTTTTTTAACTCTTTCACGGCACGCCCTAAAGCCAACGCATTTTCATTTGAAAATGGTTTTCCTTTTATCGCTCCGCCAATAATTAATGCTGTTCTGGGGTGAGAAAATTTAGAAAAAACATTTTCCCATTTAGCTTTTGCCTGTTCCAAATACTGAGGCGTTACCCGATGCGGACATCCTGTTATATAATGAATATTTGGCGAAAATACTTTATTTTTATCATGTTCAGAAACAATAACCAAATCAAAATCAAGCAAACCGGTTTTTCCTGGATGCATAAGCTGGATAAGCTTTGTTTGTGGATTCTTTTTTTTGATATAGCGGGCAACGGGAACCGTGCGCCGACTGATGGAAAGAACATAATCAGGCCACGGAGATGAAATATTTTGCTTTGTTTCCGCGTCAAGCCCCATAAGCGAACGTCCGCGCAGCCAATTTGGCAAACCAGATAATTTATTGTAGATTAAATTTTTTTCAACAACTTCAAAATTTTCAGGCAAAGCATTTATAATGCCTTGCGCTTGTCCTACGCTACCACGTCGATTATCCATTAAAGCCCAAAGAATTTTTTTCATCATCTTATCCATAAAACGTTTGAATTTCCAAGATTATATGCTATATCAAAAAGATAGCAAGATTTTTTTGAGGAAAAATAATGAAAATTTATATATTTATCTTTGCCTTATTACTTTTTAATATTTCACTTTCAACTGCTCAAACCATTGATAAAAACACCACGGTTATAGAAATGGAAAGTAATCCTGTCCTAAAGTACAGCCGTAGTATGCTACCAACAAATAAAGATCAAACAACCGCTCGCAATTTAATGGTTGTCAAAGAAGTTATTGATTTCAAAATGGGAGATGAAAAGTTGTCAAAATATTTTGAAAATTTAGAAGACAACAAAGAATATAACCGAAAAATGGATAAAATTTTTGCAAAACTAAAAAATGATAAAATGAGAAATACAAAAAATCAAAAAGTTATAGATATTTTAAATGAGGCTGGCGCTAAAATTTATAATCTTATGTCCAATTAATAATTGTTTAATATTTTTTACCTTATAATTTTCTCATTAAATTC
>JBNMLT010000014.1:0-13811 GCA_050874965.1 Alphaproteobacteria bacterium | reverse complement strand
TTAAACGACCATCCAAAACGTATTCTTCCCCAGATTTACGATAAGCATAACCATTGGCAGAAACAAAACCTATTTCATTGCCGTCTAAATTTGTATAAGTTCCGGCACCGGTTAAACGCCCAATTGTGTTTCCGCTAACCGAATATATTAAACCAGGGAATAAAACTGAACCAATAATGTTATATTGGTTATCAACAACCAAGCCATTTGGCAAAGCTCGACCCAATGGTTTTCCCGTATTGCTGCGGACAATGCCATCACTATTGATTTTTCCAAGAGGACGATTATCTTCGCCGATAGCCATTCCCTGAGGCACAACGCCACCAATAATCTCTCCGTCTTCATCAACAATCAAGCTATCTGCTGTTATATAACCTATTATATTTTCGCCATTTTTACTTATAACCATACCTGTTGAAATAACTTGACCGATGACTTCGCCATTAAAATCAACAGCGGTAATTTCAGCAGAATTTGCTGATTTTCCCCAACAGAAACTAATTCCTAATATAAGGATAAAAATTCTAACACTTTGACTTATCCCCCAATACTTCATCAGTTCCTCCGATTTTTTGCAACTTCCGGCAATAAATAGCCGGATACATTTTTATCCGCGTCAATAAACGAACCATTACTTTTCACATATCCGATTTCTTTGTTTTTATCTTCAATGACTTTACCATTTGCCGACAAACGTCCAATATAACTTCCATCATTGGCTAAAACCGTGTTTCCAATGTTGTAAATATGCCCGAGCACATTTTTTTGTGTATCCACCGCAAGCCCGTCTGTTAAAATTTTACCGATAACCCTGCCGTTTTGGTAAACTTTTCCATCAAATCCAACAAATCCCTTAACCTTGTCATCATTACCAATAACAATGTCACCATTCACGACCTCGCCCAATAACTGACCATCTTGACTGACAACCTTGCCGTCTGCCATAACATTTCCGGTTATGGCTCTCTGCTCGTTCATAAACTGTCCATCAGGCAAAACAGTGCCAATAACTTTTCCACCAAAATCAATAACAATACCCTTTGGCAAAGCAGATATGTTATTATTGGTCACACCGCCCGGAAGCAAAGCGGAAACAATTTGTCCATCAGAGCCAACAACAAGTCCATATGCATCTGAAAATCCCGAATAATTTCCAAATATATCCACCATCATCGATTCAGGCAAAACTTCGCCAACAATGTTTTCATCTTTCACCACATGGCCATCCGGTGTGACTCTACCAACCACATCACCTCTTTGGTATTTGTTTCCTTTTATATCTTCTTGCTCATCCTCAAGTTCAACAACATCCCCCGAGGCAACAACATATCCCAGATAGCTTCCGTTATAGCCACGAACACCGCCTTGTTTAACTATTCCTCCGATTTGACGGTCTTTTTCATCAAACATTCTTCCCTTGGCATCTACTTTGCCAATAACTGTTCCTGTAATATCAACTATGCTTAAATCATAATTGACATACCCCAAAGTTTTGCCATCCATGCCAACCACATATCCAGTTGTGACAAATTTGGCTGGATTTCCGTCATAAATTCCTAAGCCATCACCGCTTATCTGATCAATAACTGTTCCGCTGCCATCATAAACATTTCCATCCGGAAACAAATGGCCCAAAACATTTCCTTGCGCGTCGATCAAAATATTAATTTCCGGCGCAGCAAAGCCAATAATGCGATTATTTTTATCCGCTATTAAATTTTTCAAGAACAAATGGGCGCCACTTTTTCCGGATATTGAAATTTGACCGGTTTTATCAAAAAGTCCCAACGGTTTCCCTTTAAAGTCAAACGCATAATAGGCATTTGACACACTACCGATATATCCCATATTTTTATCATAAACTTCGCCATTATGGTTTACACAACCGATAGCCTCGTTATTTTCTTGCCGAAGAACGCCGTTGGCCTCCAACACTCCTAACGGACGCCAATCCAACGACATCACGGTTTTTTCTTCAACTATGTGACCTTTAATCTGCGGACTATCTAGCCCTAAAACAGCACCATCCGGATTGATGCACCCTATGCGGTTGTTATAAGAATCCCAAACATAACCGTCTGCTTTAACTTCACCTACATAGTTACATTCATTATCATAAGCGCTACCGGTTTTAACCAACTTTCCGGCAAAACGACCATCTGATGTCCAAGCCGTTCCATCAGCAAAAATACGCATATCCGTTTCCTCACCATTTTTACGAATAACGCCGTCTTTATCTAATTTGCTGCTGACATCACAGCCCCAATTGACAATATATCCCGCATGGATGCCTTTTGCGATGATTTTTGCACCGCTTTTATCCGTCACAAGACTATCAGGTCGCATTCTACCAACAACTTTATTTTGATAAACAACTTCACCACGGTTATTGACTTCTCCCAAAACTTTTCCATCCGGTGTTATCGGTATCAACGCTCGGTCTAACAAAGCCCCAACTTTACTAACACCTAAAATGCGAATATTGCCATTTTTATCCACAATACCCAAAATTTTTCCATTTTTATCGTATGCAATATTCTTTTTATTAACATACCCGATAATTGTATTGTTATTGTCCAATGCTAGATTAACGTTTTCACCGGCTTTTCCAATAATGTTTCCATTCACATCAACAATATTGCCATCTTCATCAACGTGCCCCACAATGTTGCCATTAAAATCGCGAACATTTCCGTCTTCGTCTATGTAGCCAATAACATTACCATTGGCATCTAAAGCTAATTTAGCTTCTGCTCCTTTGCGCCCTATAATTGGTTGAGAATAAATATCGCCGTCTTTAATTCCGACAATATTGCCATCGTCATCCACATATCCTAAAATGTTTTCCCCATTACGAACAATGCCATCTTCATCAATATAGCCCATAACTTTGCCATTTTCATCTAAAGACAAATCTCGCCAAATATCACTCACTCGTCCAATAATATTGCCGTCGGCATCAACAACATTTCCATTTTCATCAACATGTCCCACAATATTGCCATTAAAATCGCGCACATTTCCATCTTCATCTATGTAGCCGATAACATTACCATCGGCATCTAAGGCTAATTGCGCCGTGGCGCCTTTTTTCCCTATTTTTTGTGTTTGATAAACATTATTATCCGCATCAACGAATCCAACAATATCGCCATTTTCATTGACTACTTTGCCATTTGGCATCACTATTCCCAGACGATTGCCATCTGCATCCAAGGCTACTTCTCCTGATTTAGCAACCCGACCGATAATATTGCCGTTTTTATCAACAACTTCACCCTTTTCATTTACTTGTCCAATGACATTGCCATCTAGATCGACAACCGAACCATCTTCTAAAACCCGACCAATGATATTGCCATTGTTGTCATATACATAACCGCTTTCAACTGCTTTTCCTAAAATGTTTCCATCTTGACTAACAATTGTTCCATCTGACAGCATTGTTCCAATCACTTTACCATCTAAATCGTGAACAAGTCCGTCGCTGTCAACATTTCCGATCACGTTGCCGTTATTATCTAAAGCTAATTTTCCGGTTGAAGCGACACCAATTATATTTCCATCTCGATCCACAATCATTCCGTCGGCGTTCATGCGACCGATTTCATTTCCGTTTGCGTCATAAACAATGCCGTTTTCATCTATTGTACCAATGATTTTTCCGTCTGGACCGACAGCATAACGAAGATTTTTTCCTCCTTGCAATGAGGCATTATTTTGCCCAACGCCACCTGAACCTGAACCGGACACTCCATCGCAAAAATTACAATCTTCTTTTGTCACGGCGTTTCCATAAACCGACACTTCATCGTGCTTGGCATTTTTATCAGACACGTTTGTTTCATGCCAAGTAATTTTAAAATTGTTTTGAACATTTGCCGTTATAGTTGGTTTCCAAGACATTGTCACGGTACATGTTATTTTGCCGCGCAGTTCTTTTCCGTTACAATTACTCTCAAATGTAAACCCTTCAAAAGCCACCTCTTCTAAATCCACAGACAAAATTCGAATCGCACCTTTTCCATTTGTGCCAATTGTTAAAACGTTTGAAGCTTCACTTCCGATCACAACTTGTCCCATGTTGATTGGATTTGGCGTCAAGGTTATCGGCCGTCCGACTTCTTCCGCGTCATCAAATTCTATTTCCGCTTCATTATCGGTTCCCGTGTTTGTCAGTCCTAAATTTGATTCGGCATCAATTGTGTCTTCCACTTCATAATGTTGTTCTTCTTCCGGTGTTTCCGTGGTAAGAAGCAATAACCCAAACAAAAATACAAATAACGTTATAATTCCGACAATTAAAATTATCCGATTTGTTTTGCGAACATATCTGTCCGAATGTGTTAAAACTTCTTTACTCATTTCACTTTCTTTTTTTTATTGTACTCTCACAACACTACAAAAAACACCGCTGCGCCCCAACTGACTGCACACAGAATCACCACTTTCCAAACTTTTTACCGGTCCAACTCTTAAATGAAACAGCTCTTTTCCTTGTCCATCCGCCGGAGCATCAACGGAATAAAAAGGCTCATAGCCACTCAATAAAGAAGAATAGCGTCCAGATAAATCTTTCCATAATGTTTCCAAATTATTCACGTCAGCATCTGTTCCCAATTCTATGGAAAGGTTTTCACCTTTTTGCCCCATAAACGCACTTCCATATTTATATTGCGGATAAGGATTGCTTAGACCCGAACCGGAACCATTGGCCTTATTTGAACAATCTATTCCCGTCAAACCTTTTCCACCACCATTAACATTATTTATTATATTATTTCCATTTCCCATAGGATTTTCGTTGGCGTAATTTGGCACGGCAATCATTCCAGACATACTTCCCGATGTTGTATTTTCCTTTGCTCCGAAAGAGCCGTTTCCAGAGGCTAAACCACCATTTTCACCACCAACGCCTGCCGAAAATCCGCCATTTGCGCCAGAAGTTCCACCAGACGATGAACCCGCAACTTTACCGGATGGCATAGCCGGCGAAACATCCCACGAATTATCATCATCAGCATATGAAACATAGTCCAATCCCTCTTCGTCTGAACGACGCATTTTCAAACAAACCATACGTTTTCCGCTGCGCATAACCATGTCGCCAATACCTTCAACAATAATCAAACGATTGTTTGATCCTTTTGTTCTAAAACCAATCGGCGTTTCAACACGTTCCACAATCAAGGTTACAATCGGGCGCTGGGTCATATTTAATGCTTTTTCACCCAAGTCAATATAAGTAAAGATATCATCTCTCCACACACGTTCCGGCGCAATAACTACATCATCCGGATTAGGAACATATATTTCAATATCAAATCTGAACTTTGTCGGATCAATTGGCAAATTTTTGAGCCAATCTTCTTTTTGAAAGCGACGCATAAATGTGGAATCAACCGATTTTGAACCACCGCTACGAAATGCGTTTGCATTAATATGCCCCGAACTACTTCCGCCTAGTACCGACGAGCTGCTACTGGGACTGCCTCCCGATGAGCCGTTTCCGCCGACCACATCGATGTCAATTATGGAGTTTGTTAAACGCTCAGTATTGACACCCTCGCTTTTAACGTAAAATACATACTTATTTCCAGAACGGCCAAAGACAATAATATTGCTATCCACGCCAACCGAATTTCCCGGGGTCGGATAAAGTAAAATTGTGTTGGGACTTGTTATTTCACCGGTAAACGAGCCGTTATCGCCAATATGAATATTTTCAATCAATTCCCATTCCGGAAAATTTACTAATGTCATCATACCTTCACGGACTCTAATTGGAAGGACCAAATCAGGTGTCCAATAATATTTAGAATAAGCCGGCTTGGTTTGGCCTTCACCCAAATTTTGCAAAGGATCTTGCCATGCGCTTTGAACCATGCCAATAGAGCTAAATCCGGCATAATTCAAATTCATTGGTTGATAATTTCCTTGTGATTGTTCATCGTATTGATCCAAACTTGATGTATCTTCCAATAGTTGAGCATCTGCCGTTCCAACACCTAAAATCACACCTGCGATTATAACCAAATTTCCTATACTCATTCTCATTTTCATATCCTTAAAGATTAATCTTTTAATTGTCTTGTTCCGTACGAAATAACTTTAAAACCTACTGGATTTTTCAAACGTTCTTTATATTGAACACGACGTGGCTGATATTGTATTTTTAAACTCGCTCTATATCGAATAGTTCTAGGCTTATATGATGAAGGCAAATAATAATCAACGCTATATTCAACCTGCCATGTTCCTTCTTCAATTTCGTTAACCGTCAATATTTTAACAGAACTGGTCAGGCCGTCCTTTTTCATGCGTTGCATAAGTTTACGCCCTGTGTTTTTCAAAAAATCTTGATACACAATTGAAGATGACATTTCTTGCAAATCGCCACCATTTTGCCAACGAGCTTCCATTTCTTCCAAATCAGACAATAAAGTCGTTCGCAATAAAACATATTCTCGCACAAATGTTTCCGTGATAGATTTTTCCGCTTCCATGTTTCGGCTATATGGAATTAATCGGTAAACCTGATTTTCTTTGCTGCTCAGGGTCAACAAATACGGTTCCACACGGTAGAGTGGCAATATATTTGAAATTGTCAACAACAAAATCATATTGCAACATATACTAATGGCTGTAACAACAGCAAACGCGCGAGCCGTCCACAAATACCTTTTTTCGCTGGCATTTACCACCAAACTATCGGCATTGCGATTAATACGACGGGGCGCCGGACGCACACCCGAACGCACTTGAGAACCAGAGTTCAAAAGCTTTTGCTGCGTGTTGTTTATTCCAAGTTGATCAGCCATATTTAATTCCTAGTTAAATCGTTTCCCAAAACCAATCTGGCACGTTTTTTATATTTTCAATTTGCATGCAAGCACATGGTGACAACTTAAGTTCATTTACATCTTTACCAGAGCCGACCGCTTCCGGTTCATAATATGAACCGAATAAGCTGCATGCGGATAAAATTAGCAATAATCCAATTATCAATAAAAAATTTTTAGACATTTTCACATCTTTCCATCTTGTTCAACTTTTTCGCCGAATCGGCACAATTCATTGAATATCCAACAAATCAGACCTTTTTGGCCTGTTTTTAGATACTCCTTTGACTATTATACTAAAATAAAAAGATTAAAATTACTTAAACAAATTATTCTCGAATCTCATCTTGATTATATTTTAAAACAGTAAAACCAAGTGGATTAAGCAACCGAGCAAAAATAGCTTTTCTTTCAGGAATAAATTTAGGTGTTAAAGAAGCGCGCATTTTTGTTTTTTTCAATACTAACGCACCATCTTTTCCTGTATGTTTTCGCGAAAGATTGAATATTGTGAAATTAACAATCCAAGCGGGACTGTTCTCACTCACTTTATAAATATCATCAATTTTCACTTCACTGGAATAATCATTGTCAAACATTTTACCAACACTTTCAACATTTTGCCCAACAAATTCTTGATAAACATTCGGCATTGACAAATAGTGAACAATTCCCCCCGGACCCCAGCGTGTGCGCATTTCTTGTTCATCATTAATCACGGTATTGCGTAAAATAACATATTGGCGCACAAATAGTTCCGTCAATTTCTTTAACGATGGCATTTTTGTGGTTATGGGCTCATAGCGTACCATGTTATCAGAATCTGATTGACTGATAATTAATAATGGTTCTACAATAATCTCGGGAGCCAACCTAAAAATCACCAGTGAAGCACTCAAAAACATGCCTAGGGCTAAAATGGCGCAAACCATTGTTAATCGTGACAACCATCGAAAATAAGCCTCTTTTGACGAATGGCTCTCCATTTCTACATCCGTCATATATTGCGGTTTAAAAGTCTTTGGTGGAAGATTTTTATCCGTAATAAGTTTTTTTTCTACACCACTATCCAATTCTGCCATTTTATTATCCTGCCAACACTCAGTAATACACAGCGCAATACGGTTCTCTCAATTTTGAAATGGCGTTAGACATTGCCGAGGCTCCGGTTTTTTCATAAACATCCATAACTTCCTTATCCGCTTCGGCGTTTTTGATTTTTTCTTCCAATTCATCAAGATCTTCTTCCGCGGTTATTTGAGTTTTTTCTTCATTATCTTTTTCTAAAACTTCTATGCCATGTAAAAGTTTGTTCTTATTTGTGACAACGATTTCACTTGTTCCATTTATACTGTTTGTCAGCTCTTTTAATCGCGTAAGGTTGCCAGCTTTATATTCCTTTAGTTTTTCTTCTGCCTTTTTATAATCGCTTGGATTCATTAAATCAAAATCATCACTTAAGGAATATCCCAATTTATTAAATATCGCCTCCAGACTTTTACGCAGATCAGCAATCTGAGCAGCTTGTTCATCTAAAGCCTCCGAGGCATTATGAAACACCTCGCTATTATCAAGATAATCACCAAACAAATTTCGATCATACAGGCGCGCCGCCATGGCATAATAAGTGGCATCAGCTTCAGCGTCTTCCCCCACTTTATCTGACATATCAATTTTGTAAACAGCTTCTTGCAATTTTTGATTAAATGTCAATTGCCCAATCATTTCGGTTATTGGTTCGCCATTTATGCCCATTGATATGATCTTTGGAAGCTCAATATAACTGATAATTTGTGCTATTTCGCTCTCCTTTTGCCGAGAAACCAATAATTTTGACAAATCCATCTTTTTTTCCACATATTGACGATTTTTCAGAATTTCCTTCCAAATATTCGGTAAATCCAAACCACTTTTCAACAAGCTATTCCCAACTAACAACACATCCTTATTAGATTGAGGCAACTTGTCTATGCCACCTTTAAACGATTTTAACACCGCATCATAATCATCCATGTCAAAGTGAAAAACCTCACGCAATGGTGCGCTTTCCGATATCAAAGTTTTGGGAGCTTGAAAATCTCTCTTTCGCGCAACCACCCCCACAAAATATTCCTCATCTGCCACGCTATTTCCGGCAACTTCGGCATATATTCCCTTGACATCGTCTGCCAAATCCATATTTTTTAGCTCATTAAGCAATTGTTGGTGTATATTTACCATTTTTGCACTGCCTTGCGCCGTATAAATTTTTTGTCCTAAATTCTTGATAGAATTAGCCGCAGCGTCAATTTTATCCAAAGCCTCTTGTCGTTTTAACTTGATGCTTTCCCAAACAATTAACGCTACTGGATTTTTAGCTATTGCAGCCTCAATCAGTTTTTTGTAATTCTGAATTTTTTTGTTGTAATTTTCTACCGCTGTGTCAATCACCGTTGTTTGCGCTAGTTCCGCTTCATGATAAGCTTTAACATAATCGGCCTGAGCTTGATAAATAGCCCTATCAATTTCATCTAATTGCGTGCGATAAGCTTTAAGCTTTGAATCCAAATTATTAACATTTTCCGTTAGAGCTGTTTTAGCTGAATCAGCCTCTTTTTTGTTAGAATCATTGTCTTTTATATTATTTTTAAACGATGTTTGTTGCAAAGAATCGCTTGCACCTTCTCTTTCCAACTTTTTGCCATAGTCCAAAGCATCTTCGGATTTTGGCGTATCGTCATCCGATTGCGCTATTGTTTCTGTTTCTTGGTTAAGCTTATCTTTTATTTCGCTAATTTTGCTACTTGTTTCATCCATACTTGCATAAATTGACGTTTTTTGATTTCGCAAATCGGCAACTTGATTTTCATAATTTTTCGTCAAAGTATCAAAAGTTTCTTTTTCCGCTTGCAAAAGATTGTCTATTTCATCTGTCGATGGAACTTGATTTATAAAACTTAAAAGTTTATTCAGAGAGTTTGCATATTCTGATTTTTCTTTTTGTGAATATTTTCCATCTCCAACTTTTTGCAGTCCAACCGTAACTAAAGGCTGTAAAAGCATCATATTAGAAATATAAGTTTTCATATTTTCATACTTGTCGTTTAGATATTCTTCATAAAAAAGTTTTTCGTCAGACCAAACCACATTCACTTCTTTAGTTTTACCAAAATCTGATTTACCCAAAAGTGTGTCCATCGTTACCTTTTGAGATGTTTCGGCGCCAAGGCTCCAATTCATCAGCCCATTAGCGCGTGCTTCTTTATACATATCCTCTTCCATGGATGGCTTTTTATACACTTGAACATCTTTACCTTTTGTATCTTTATTATAACTTTTATTTGAGCTCGATTTCAGACTATCAAGCGAAGAAACACCATTTACTGACATATCCGTCACCGAAGGCATATAGATTGAGTTGACCGTTCCGTCACCACTTTCTGTTTCTGTTGTATATGTGTCTTCCTCACTGTTTGTTGCTTCGTCTTTAGCTGTGTTATACAACTGCCAGAGCCAACCACCTAATCCTTTTTCTGGAATAAAATAATCCGAAACAAAACATCTTTTATTTTTGTCTGTCGAGCAATTTTTATAAAATAAAACATCCTCTTTATCTTTGTTCATGTCTGTACTGCATTCAATATTGTTTCCGGACAAGCGACATTCATATCCCCACCAAGCTATAACGGAATTTTCAAAAAAATTATCCAAATAAGATAATACACATTCAGTTGATTTGACCTCATTTTCTAATGTTTTGTTATAATATTCCATTGATTCGTGATAAGTTTTGAACACATTAAGATAATCAGGTAAAGATTGCTTATAATTATGTGCTAAAACCGCCTCATTCATTTTTTCTTTGGCTTGGGCAATAATTTCCAAACTATTGAATTCATCTTCATTTCCATCAACCGGAGATTTCAAACCGGCGTCATCCAACGAGTCAAATTTACTGTCGTCGATTTCGGCCGATGCCGCAGCTATGGTTACAGTTGATTCAAATCTCGCATACTTATTTGTTGTGTTAGAATATTTTTCCTCAATTGCACTGCTTTTTGTTTCTTTTTTAAATTCTTTAATTTTGGCACGTTGGTTAATGCTCTTAACAGCGTTATATTGCGCATTCATTGCGGTTAAAAATTCATTATAGCGCATAATTTTATCATAAATGCGAACAGCCATTAACGCATTGCGCCATAAACATACTTTATCTTCGGTGTCCTCTGTCTGACAATTATATTGTTCCATTCCTTCTTCAGAACAGTCTTCACCAGCGACCAAACATTTTTCGATATTATCCAATTCGACCAGCATGGCACGCAGTTCTTTGTTCATTTCTCGCGCTGTCACATACATTTCAAGCGTTGAATCTTTAATAAACTGCTGTCCATTCGCGGCATATTCCCCCTTTATACGACCATTCTTTGACGGGTATTGTAAAAATAACTGGATAAACGCTTCTTTGACCTTTCCTTCATCTTCAATATTTCCGGCCACGGTCAACGAACTGTTTTCAATGGTTCGAGAATAAGAAACAACTTTTTTTCTTGAGGTGATTTTCTGTTTCAAATTATTGAATTTACTTTTCCCCAAATCCAAAGCATAAGACTTAGCGCTTTGGCCAATCATTGTCAGCATTTTAGCCCCATCAAAATTTTTGATCGTTGCTTGAACTTTGGAAATTGACGTTGATACCGTGCTTATGGTTGATGGCAAGCATTGCAAACAAAACTGCGGAGCTGTTGGCAATAAAGGCGTGTAATCCGGCCAAATTCCAGCTTGTGCCGACTGACTGAATATTGCGCAGAGCGCAAAACTAACAATACTCATAAATTTTTTCATCTTTCGCTCCTTATGCCTATAAACCTTTCCACCCACTCACGCCTTGTTGGATTTTATCATCTAAAAAATCTTTCAAACCTTTTTTCTTGTAAACATAGTCATCGAGATTAAATTTGGTTACATCTTGCTTACCATTTTTAAATTTATCGTTCCAACTAATCATTTCTTGCATTGTTACAAATCTGATTTCTGCCAACAAAAGTTCCGTGTAGCGCGCCGCTATCTTAGCATTTTGAATGTCCGCACCAATTTTCATGGACATGCCGCCATAAAGACCGTCTACTTTTGTTGTTTCCTCTAAATATTTTTGTGAAGCGGTTGAAATTGTTTTTCCTTTAGCATTACCAACAATGATAACACGCATTAAATTTTGCAAAGCTTTGTAATATTCCTGTTTGCGCTTTTTAACAACCCGCGCAACATTCTCCGAACTTTCATGCTCGTATTTTCCTAAAAAGAATGAATTGACTTCCGCGCCATACATGTCTTCCAGCTGACTTTCTTCTTCAGCCGCATCCGCACCATCTTCGCCATCTTTTCCCGTTGAAAAAAGAGATTCAACAGCTTGATCCATATACTGCTTTTGCCCTTCAGATGTAAAAGCTTTTTCGGCCTTGGCAACTATTTTTCCCAATGAATTAGCTTTCTTTTCTAATTCTTCAGCCTTTTCATCACGCAAAGATTGCTTGCCATCCAACTCTGTTTTTTGCGATTCTAAATCAGCCAATTCCAGCGCAAGTTCTTCTTTTTGCTCTTCATAATCAGCTGTTGTATCCTTTGTTTTTTCTAAGAACTCTAGCTGTGTTTTTATTTCCATAATCCGCTGATTTATTGCGCCATATTGCTTTTTACGGGTTGCCGCTAACGCTTCTTTATAGTCCTTAACCGCGGAAACAGCCAATGACCAATCTAATTGCGCTTTGGCATATTTTTGTTTCAAAGGCGATAAAGCGCTCTTAAAATCGAAATTTCCGGATTTTATATTTGACTTCACGTTATCAACAATTCCTTTGGCGTCACCGCTAAAATTCTTTTTAAGCTTTAAAAATATGGCACTTCCTTCTACACCGGTGCTCTTCATAACTTTTTTTTCAAGTTCCTTCATATTACTATTATACTTGGTTTCTATTTTTGATTTTACATTTTGAACTTTTTTTCCCATTTCTTCCATTTGTGCAAAAAAATCCAATTTTGACACAGACCAAGCGTTTGACATGTAAAAAATGTTGCTTATCAATACAAGAGCAAGGATTTTATATACTGATTTTTTCATGACTTTTCCTTTCTCTTAATTATTTGAACCTGTTTGTTGAGTTGGCAATAATGGCGACACCCAAGTATTGTTATTATTTGCCGCACCGCCGCCAGAACCACCATTACCACCAGCAAATGAGCCATAATCCAATGGAGACGGTGTTGTTTCGGAACTGGTATTGTCTGTCGTCGGTAGCAATGGAGAAGGTCTATAATTTTCATTTGCATCGCCGCTGCCCGTGTTGTTGTTTACATTTGGCGAGCCACCATAGTTCCATTGGCTGTAACCTGGGTTATTTTTTGTTGAAGCTGGAGTTTCTGGCGCAGATGCAGGGGTAGATTTTTCTTCTTCTCCCTTTCGTCCTGAAGCGTTTTCATAATCATGATAGCCTCTTTCAATATTCTGCCATGCATTTTTCCACTTTTTATTCTTAATAGCATCGACCGCGCCATCTGCTGAACCAAGAGCCGAGGATGTCCCTTTAATAACATTTCCGGCATTGCCTCCGATTTTATCACCAATCGTATCACTAACTCCTCCTAAAGCTGTGCCAGCCGCGGCGCCATAGTTACCGGATTTTATCTGATCTAAAGACTGACTTCCTTTATTATATGCGTTTCCAGCTCGTCCAATGTAATCTCCAACTTTTCCGGCTCCCAGTTCTCCCGTGGTGCTACCAACCGCACTCAAGGCATCTCCATAGTTACCAGATTTTACACCACTAACCACATTGTCACTTGCATTTAGACCTTTTCCCACTTTTCCTAAAACATCCGAAGTCTTATCACCAAATTTATCGCCAAAGTTGCCAACAACACCACCCAAAGCTGTTCCAGCCGCGGCGCCATAGTTACCAGATTTTACCTGTCCCACGGTATTTTCACCGGTGT
>JBNMLT010000013.1:0-14243 GCA_050874965.1 Alphaproteobacteria bacterium | reverse complement strand
GTTATATTATAACTAAAGAAATAAGGATAATTATCTGGAAAGGAAAAAATCAATGAGCGACACCCAAGAATTTACCTTAAACGAAGAACAATTGGACTTTTGCAAAGCACATAACATTGATCCGTCAACAATCACTTCTGAAGAATCTTATAAAGCTGCCGTTGAAAAAGTTGAAAAAGAAACTCCCAATGCAGAAACGCAAAAAAACAAAGAAGAAAAAGATACTGCGGATAAAGATGTTGCCGATAAAGAGCAAAAACCCTTGACTGTTTCCGTAAATGAAACAGAACCGGAAGAAAAAAACAATGAAGAAGAGCCGGAATGGGTAAAACGCAAGGCAGAATATTATCAAAAACTTTCTGACGACGGAAAAATTCAGGGATATGAAAGGGATGTTTCGCAACAAGGATTTAGCGCAAAATTTGAAAACGCCGAAGTACATTACAGCTCTCCAGATAATGTGAATGTTTCACCAGACGCCAGTTTCAAGGTTTTTGACGCCATGTTCAAAGAACCGGACAATCAAGGGCGCCCGATTGAATTTCCAGAAAATGCCTCGCCGGAAGTCGCCACCAGAATGTATGCGGCATGTGTTTTAAACGGCAATCCAATGCAAGGCGCTGTTCCTAAAGAAATTGACATGGAGGAATTGGCAAAGTGCGGTTTAACTAAAGAGCAAATCGAACAGGTTAAAAGCCACTCCGAAAAAAATACGCAAGCGCAAAATTCTCAAGAAAGCACCAATAACGTGTCTGGAAAACAAATCTCGCAAAAAGCGCAAGAAGATATCAAAAAATTAACCGAAATCCGCAACAACTTTAACAATATGAAAGAAGAAGGAAAAATCTCCATTATCAGAGATGAACAAGGAAAATCACAAATTGTTGCCGGTGAAAAAGGTACTGCTGAAGATGTTAAGACAGCGACAGAAATTATGCGCCAAGCGGCGGAACTCGTAAAAGCCGGACGAGAAGCTAACGGCGGAGAAAACCGTAAATTGGAAACTCAAGAGCAACAAGACACAAATGAAGCTTATAGTCAACAACGTATTTTAAATTTACGCGCAAGACTGACAGAAGAACAAAATAATGAGCACGATGCAAAACAAGATACTCGTGATTTAATTCACGCGGCTCGTTTGGGTATAGCTCCCAAAGATGCTAAGGTTACTGACCACAATGGAAATACGGTAACCGCTAAAACCGGCGAAGAGTTAAAAAGATATCAGGCTCAGCTTTCACCGGAAACATTGGCACGTGTTACCAACAAATTTGATAAAGGGCGTGCTTAACAATTTTCGACTAAAGGAGACAAGTCATGAATGGATTTGATGATGATTTTTTAGAATTTTTGAAAACAAATCACCCGACTGATTATATTCTGGCTTGCTCTGATGATGTTAAACCAGAAAGTTTAAGACGTATTTACAGTGATTACAGTAAATACTTTAGCGCATGGATAAAAGTTCCGGAATCTATCAGAAACACTTTTGGCGGAAGAGTCCCTGATGAAATTATCCAGCTTGCCGCTCAAGGCAAAGACTATATTCTAAAAGAAATAGCAGCCGGCAAACAACCGCCTAAACCTGAAGATAGAGAATTACCACCTCCGCCACCACAACCGGAAGATATTTTAGCAGCTCCAATGTTTGCGGCAGCCATTGCGCAAGGATACAGCCATGAAGCCGCCTATGAATTATCACTTCACAGTTTGATTCGTAAAGCTTTGCAAGAACGTGCCGCAAACGGCGAACTTAATGAAAAAGAAAAAGAGTTGTGGCGTCAAAGCCGTGAAGCTGATAAAGAAACAATCAAAAAAGATTGGTGCAATCATCAACCGGAAAAAATGTTGATTCACTTGTTTGCCAAATATAACCGCGGAAAAATTGATAAAGAAGAATTTTTACCTCAAGTTGTTGATTTAATGCAAAAAATAGAAACAACAAACCACCGTGATCATTTGCTGGCTTATTTAAAAACCAAACCGGTTCAAGCAAAATTAGCACATTTCAAAGAAGATGTTCTTGATACGTTATCCCAAACTATTTTACACGACATCCCTTTAAATGAGCGTGACGATTATTTACGGGCAAGTATTCCTCTAAAAATTCAAATGCGGCAGCTTATCGACAAAGATAATGAAGGCTATGGCGCTAATCTGAATGAGTCGGTAAACAAAATTGTCGAACACGCTAAAAAAGATGGCATAGGTCTGGACTTAAGCAATTATACAGCCGATTCGCATCATCCTATGTCGGCAAATTTACGACAAATGTTTATGGTGGCTTGCTGTGTGAATGATGTTCCTTACCGTTGTCCAAATGGTGAGAAAATAAATCCTAATTCCGATATTGTAAAAAGCTTACCACAAGATGTTCAAGCTTTGGTATTTGCTCGCGATTCGCGCTTGGCAAAGCAAAGCATGATAGAACAAACTTCTCAAGGAAGCCAAACCCCAAAAATGGCGCCGAATATGCCATCTGTTCTCCGTACGTATAAAACAAGAGACTGAGCTTAAACGCTATAGTCATCGGCCTCAAAATTTATGTTGTTGTCTTGATTGACTTTCATACATAAAATAATGCCAAAGCTCGCCATAATAGAGAACATAACTGTTCCACCATAGGAAATTAAAGGCAGTGGAATTCCCACAACAGGCAAAACCCCCATAACCATGGCAATATTGATAAAAATATATAAAAAGTAGTTGGTGTTCAAACCAATCACAACCAGTTTAGCAAAATAATTAGAAATTCGAAATGCAAACATATAACCTAAAGCAATAACCAACATATTCAAAAAAATCAAAGTAAGGCTTCCGACCATTCCAAACTCCTCTGAAAACATCGTAAATATAAAATCCGTATGTTTTTCCGGCAAAAAATTCAAGTGCGTTTGCGATCCGTTTAAAAAACCTTTACCAAAAATACCACCGGAGCCAAAGGCTATTTTAGATTGAATAATATGGTAACCAGCCCCCAAAGGATCTCGCTCGGGATTTAGAAAAGTTAAGACTCGATTCTGTTGATACTCATGCAAAAAATTCCAAGCCACAGGCAAAAGAGCCGCTCCAATAATTCCAACCAGCGCAAATTTCCACCATTGAACACCAACAACAAAAAGTATAATTGTTGCCGTAAACAAAAGCATCAATGCCGTCCCCAAATCTGGCTGCAAACAAATCAAACCCACCGGAAGAACAGTCATAATCACAGGAATAACAATGCCGCGCACGGTTCTGATATTTTGCAAAGTCATTGAACTAAAATAGCGTGCCAAAAACAGAACCATGCCAATTTTCATCAACTCTGAAGGCTGAATTTTAAATAGGCCTAAATTTATCCAACGTTGCGCTCCCATACCAATATGTCCGGTAACTTCAACAACAACTAACAGAAATAAAGTTATAAAATAAAAAACATAGGCGCTATGGTAATAATAGCGAATATCAATCATAGCCAGTCCAAACATAACCAACACAGCCACGCCAAAACGGCTAATATGGCGAATTGCCCAAGGCTCCCAATTTCCATTAGCCGCGGAATAAAGCGTTAAAGTGCCGATACCAGCTAAGATAACAATTAAAAAAATATACCAAAAACTTAATTTTAAAAACTTATCTTTTAAGCTTAAATTTCTGCCATCATACCCTAATCCATACATATTCAACCTACTTAGTTAATATTTAATTTTAACGCTGTTTGCAAAATCTTGCTGGCAATTGGTGCGGCAACTCCTGAACCTGAAGAGCCGTGTTCCACCACAACAGCCACCGCATAACGAGGATTTTCAACCGGAGTAAAACCTATAAATAAAGCATGATTCCGCAAACGCCATGGTAATTGCTCATCTCTAAGAATACCGCTACTCCGCTCTTTCATTGAAATACGTCGAACCTGCGTTGTTCCGGTTTTGCCACCCATTAAAGCACCATTAATATTAAAACGGGCTCTTCCGGCAGTTCCGCCGGCACCGTTCACCACCTCAAACATACCACGTTTGACAATTTCTATATTTTTGGTTGAAATATCTAATCTCTTAATTTTAGACAATTCTTTTTCAGTTGGTTTGATAAAAGTCGGTTGAACATTATAACCGCCGTTAACAACACGAGCCAACATTGTGGCCAATTGCAATGGCGTGACCAAAACATATCCCTGTCCGATACCTGAATTAGCCGCATCTCCATAAGTCCAAGATGTGCCATAACGAGCTTTTTTCCACGCTTTTGAAGGAATAATACCACTTTTTTCGTTATCCAGCCCCACTTCCAGAACAGTACCCATTCCTAATTTAACAGCCATATCATGAATTCTGTCAATACCCAACTTCATAGCTGTTTCATAAAAGAAAATATCGCAAGAATGTTTCAATGCTTCTACAACGTTCAAGCTACCATGCCCAGAATGGCGCCAACAGTGAAAACGTATATTTCCCACATCCAGTCCGCCGGTGCAATTAAATCGAGTGTTCAAATCAATCACGCCGGCTTCTAACGCCGCCAAAGCCACCACCACCTTAAAAGTTGACCCAGGAGAATATTGTCCGGAAACAGCCTTATTCACCAACGGCGTACGTTCATTATTCAGCAAGGCGTTCCAATGCTTATAGCTAATACCATTGGTAAACAAGTTTGGATCAAATGATGGTGTCGAAACCAAAGCCAAAATTTCCCCCGTACGAACATCTAAAACCACTGCTGCGCCACTTTCTTCACCAAAAGCCTCATATGCTGCTTTTTGCAAACGCGCATCCAATGTTAAGGTCAAACTTTCTCCTTCTTCGCCATTATTGCGTTCAATTTCATTCATAACGCGCCCATAAGCATTGACTTCTAATTTTATGGTACCGCCTTTTCCTTGTAATTTATAATCAAAATAACGCTCTAATCCGGATTTTCCTATTTTAAACCCCGGAACCATATACAGCGGATTGTCTTTTTTATCTTTATCCGAAACCGGCCCCACATATCCTAAGACGTGTGCGTAAATATCCGCATAAGGATAGTACCGGCTCAAACCTTCATTAATTTCTATTCCTGGCAAATCAGGTGCGTGTAACAAAATTTTAGAAACTTCATCCCAGTTCAAATTATCTTTAAGTTTTATCGGAATAAAACGGCGTTTATTTTTTAAATCTTTACGAATTTTTGCTTCTTCATCTTCCGATAAAGGAATAACTTTTTTAAATGTTGCCAATGCTTCTTCTATATTTGGCGTTTGTTCTGCAACCATTAGCGCCTGAAAATCTTGTTCGTTTTTAGCAATAATTTCACCATTTCTATCAAAAATAAGTCCCCGCGGCGGCACTAAAAAACGCGTTGAAATTCTATTTTCATCTGACATCATCTTATATTTTTCCGCCTCTTTCACTTGAAGATAGTAAAGACGAGCCACAATAACGGAAAAAGCAACCAAATTAAAAAAAATTACGAACAAGGTTCGCCGAAGCAACACTCTATTTTTCTCGCCGTTTCTATTCATTGATATGCTCCTGCGGCAATAAGTTGTTTTGTATCCATATATTAATATACGCAATCAACGGATAAAACAAAACTGTTGACAGCAAGTTAATTATCACTTCTGTCACCGGTATAAAACGACTGAAACAAATGGAAATTAACAACCATTTTATAAAAGTGAGCAAAATTTCCACCAATAAAAAAAACAGCCAACCTCCCACAAAAGAGGCGGATTTAAAATAGCGCGCTAGCATTTCTGTAAAAAAAACCAACAACATCATCATTAAACAATTTACACCCAACGGGGTAGAACTATATGCATCTATAAAAAAACCGACAACAAAAGCGGAAATATAACTAAACATATATCCTCTTTTTAATGTCCAATAATAAACGCAAATAAGACCGACCGCCGGACGAAAATAGTTCAATTCCAAAGAATTTATGGGGACATAAAATAAAAACATCAAAATCAATGTGGCAAACAGTGGTATCCGGTGTCTAAAATATAAACGTATTTTATCTTTTACATTATCGCGCATTATCTTTGTTTTCCATAAAATCATTTAATTCTTCATTTGCTGAAGACAAACCATAATCCACAATTCTCACATATTCCACACGGCTAATATCGGCCATTGTTTCTACATCAATTGCCCCGTTTTTTATGGAATTTACAAAACCTATTGGTAAACCGGACGGAAACATACCGCCAACACCGGAAGTAACAATAACATCTCCTTCTTGAATATCCGCTGTAGAACGCATAAACATAAGCTGTGGCAAGGCTGTGTTATTACCGCTCAAAATTCCCCGAACGCGCGTGCGTTCCACCACAACTGGGATTTTTGAGTTAATATCCGTAACCAAAATAACTTTTGCATAGTGACCACTCACTTTATCTATTCGACCGATAACACTTTCATCGCCTAAGACAATTTGTCCTTTTTTCACGGCCTCGTTTCCAATGTAAACAAGCAGAGTGTGCGTAAAACCATCACCGGATTCTGCGATGATCTTAGCACTCATAAACGTCGCATTTTCTGGTGGAACATAGTTCAATAAACGCTCCAGCAACTGATTTTCAACTTCCAAAGTACGTACTTTATTTTGCAACATCAGCATTTGTTTGTTTTCAACCCTCAAAGCTCTGTTGTCTGAATAAATATGGCTCACATCATAAAAATATGTGTAAACACGATGAATAAAACGCGAGGGCAGTTCCACAACCTGCATGACAGGTCCGGTCACATTCATAACTAAACGATTTGCCGTTTCTACAACAACACTATCAATACGGCTTAATAATATAAATAAAAAAGCACACAAAAAAAGAATAAAGATAAAAAGCCGCCGAAACAAAACCTTTAATTCGCCTATTCTGATAAGCAAGGTTCCCCGTCGCTTCATATCTTTATCCCTTTAACAAAAAATTACACGAATCATCCCATATTAGATAAGGCGCTTTTTAATTTATTAACCTGATCCAAAGCTTTGCCGCAACCTTTGGCCACGCAAGCCAATGGCTCTTCGGCAATAGATACCGGCAATCCAGTTGCATTGCGCAAAACCTGGTCCAAATTAGCCAGCAAAGCGCCACCACCGGTCAAAACAATACCTTTGTCCACAATATCGGCGGCCAATTCAGGTGCTGTATTTTCCAGAGCCACCTTTACAGCCTCAACAATATCAGAAACCGGTTCCACCAAACTTTCCGCCACTTGTTTTTCGGTTACGACAATTTCCTTCGGCACGCCATTTACCAAATCACGGCCTTTAATTTCAACCGAGCGCCCCTCACCTTTTTCCGGTGGACAAGCAGACCCGATTTCTTTTTTAATTTTTTCAGCGCTGCTTTCTCCCACCAACAAATTTCTATTGCGGCGAATATAGTTAACAATGGCGCTATCCATTTTATCTCCACCCACACGAATAGAGCGAGAATAAACAATACCTCCCAAAGACAGAACAGCCACTTCGGTCGTGCCACCGCCTATATCAACCACCATGCTTCCGGTCGGCTCGGTTACCGGCAAACCTGCGCCAATAGCGGCGGCCATAGGTTCTTCAATGAGCCAAACTTTTCGCGCGCCGGCAAATTCCGCTGATTCTTGTATAGCACGACGTTCCACAGCTGTTGACCCGGACGGCACGCAAATAACAATCAATGGAGCGGCAAACGCACGACGATTATGAACTTTGCAAATAAAATATTTTATCATTTCTTCGGCAATTTCAAAATCGGCAATCACCCCGTCCTTCAACGGCCGAATGGCGTGAATATTTCCCGGAGTGCGCCCCAACATTTGTTTAGCCTCATTACCAACCGCCAAAACCTGTTTACGGCCTTTATATTCTTCAATAGCCACTACTGACGGCTCATTTAAAACGATTCCACGACCTCGCACATAAACCAAGGTGTTCGCCGTTCCCAAATCAATAGCCATATCAGCCGAAAGCATTCCCATTAATTTTGCAAGCATTTGCATTTTCTCCATAATTAGTTATTTTATAGTTTTATAACCGAATGACACAATGTGCAAGGTTTTATAACATTGTTCACAGTTTTATAACATTGAAAATTTGTTGTAAATAGTCTTTTTGTCCCTGATATACATTTTCAAAAACAATATCGGCAATCATTTTATTTTTCAACCATGTTCGTTGACGCTTGGCATATTGTCGCGTATGCAGTTTTGCCAATTCCAAAGCTTCTGGTAAAGACATCTGACCTTTGATGAACAACCCGAGCTCCGGAACACCCAAAGCCTTCATTGCCGGCAGATTCTCATCCAAATTTTGTAAAAACAAGTTATGTATTTCAGACAATGCCCCCAATTCATAAACCATTTTTTCCAAACGCTGACGACAGCGGGTCGTAATAATCTCCAACGAGGGCATAATTTTCACCTTAATAAAATTTGCTTCCGGCAATTTTTGCACCAATGGTTTTTTATACCACTCAGACAATTTTTGCTCTGTTGCCTCAATAACTTCCAAAGCGCGCACAATACGCATTTTATCGTTAGAATTAAGTTTTGCAGCGATTTCCGCATCTTTTTGCTGTAAATCGTTATACAGATTAGGCAATCCTTCATTTTGCAAACGCAATTGCAAATTTTCTCGCACCCAAAGAGGCGTTTCTGGTATCGGAGTCACACCATTCAATAAAGACTCGGCATAAAATCCTGTGCCGCCAACAACGACTGGTAACCGATTTTCCGCCCAAAGTTTACGAACCTCTACCGCGCACAAATTCAGCCAATCCACCACGTTACCTCGTTTATCGCAATCATAAATTTCAAACAAACGGTGTTCTGCCAGTTTTTTTTCATCTTCGCTCGGCGCGGCTGCGATAATTGGAATATTTTTATAAATTTGCATCGAATCACAGTTTAACACCACGCCGTTCAAATCGTGCGCCACCTGCGCCGCCAAAGCTGACTTACCGGAAGCCGTCGGACCGGCAATAACCAAAACCGGATTCTTCTGCATATTTTATTTATCCTCTTGGTTAATCAATTGCGAAAACTCTTGCCGTTTGCGCTCATACATTTCAGCATTTTCACCATTTAATCCTTGCCACTTGCGTGCAATTACATATTGCGGCAATTTAGCCTTTACCTCTGCGATTGGCAAATTCCACTGAGCCGGTTTAATACGAATTTTTTTACCTTGTCCGGCTGAAACACGCGATGTTATTTCTCCACTGTCAGCATCTTCAAATTCAGTCAAAGTTAAACGCAAATTTTCCAAAGTATTCGGAATTAAAAAGTCGATAAATTCCCCACCGTTAATATAGTTGCGCACCTCAAAAACAGCTTCATCCCCTTGCCATTCCACAATAGAGCCGGCAAAAAGCCATTCGCCGAGCGTGCGAGTATATTCATAATTTTGGCTGACATTTGTCAGTTTGCCATCATGAAAACCTAAACAATATCCGCGATTCTGCAAGGTATATAAATCATCCATGTATTTTTTATAATTCCACTCCTGCGGATTCGCATAATAGTCATCAATGGCCTGCCGATAGGCGCGCGCCACTGTTCCGGCATAATATTCTGTTTTGTTGCGGCCTTCCACTTTCAGCGAATCCATGCCTATTTTCAAAATATCATTCAGACGAGGCATTAAACACATATCTTTTGAATTCAGAAGATAACCGCCGTGTTCATCTTCCACAATTTCATAATATTCCCCTGGACGAAACTCTTCTTCCAATAAAAACTCAAAAGCTTTGACATTATCTTGATTGATTTCCAACTCTTTGATTGTGCCATCTTTCAAACGCAAATGCATTTTATAGTGCCAACGGCAGCAATGCGCGCATTTACCTTTGTTAGCACTTCTATCCGCCATAAAATTAGAAATTAAGCAGCGCCCCGAATAGGACATGCACATTGCCCCGTGCACAAAACATTCCAATAAAATGTCGGGACATTGTTTACGAATTTCCGCCATTTCTGCAAATGTAACTTCTCGTCCCAAGACGCACAAACTTGCCCCCATTGATTGCCAAAACTTTACAGTTTGCCCCGAACAGATATTGGCCTGCGTAGAAACAAAACGCTTTAACTCCGGCGCGTTTTCTTTTAAGTAATAAAACACTCCAGGATCAGCCACCAAAACTCCATCCGGACGCAGTTCTTGCAAAGTTTTTACAAATTGCGGTAATTTTTCGGCCTCTTCATTATGAATATACAAATTAAGGGTTAAATAAATTTTTTTGCCCTGTTGATGCACAAATTCGATTCCTTCTTTCAAGTCTTCTAATGAAAACTTAGACTGTGTGCGCAAACTCATATCCGGCGTTCCGGCGTACACCGCATCAGCGCCATATAACAAAGCCGTTTTCAACTTTACCAGCGAACCGGCCGGCAATAACAATTCCGCTTTTCTCATTACTTCACCTCTATATTGCTTGTTACCGCTTGCAATGTGCCAAACGGTGTGTTTTCTATTAAAATTTTGGCCACAAACCACGCTTTTGTTTTTTCATCTCGCAACACCCAAAAATAAATAGGTTCGTCGGGCTTTAATAAAAATCCGGCATCTGTATCCTCTAAAATTTCTTGCTTATATTGACATTTTAAAGCTTTGCCCGAAAAATATTCCGTTTTTATTTTTTCTTTTTTCAGCGTTTTGACAACTGACTTGGCATATTTTTTACCATTAAAAGAATATTGTTCCAGATCACATTTTCCTTTTGTGATGATGCGTTGCGTCAACTCACCAAACACAGAAAGCAAATCACCCGAAAAAGGATACTGCGAATTGGTTTTAATTTCATCTGTGCGTTTATGCTCATTTTTTACGCTGACACGATATTGAGGTTCACCATTCCGATACACTATTTCTTTTGAGCGATGTCTGAACCTTGTTTGTGTTTCATAAAAATAATCTTGCGGCTTAAAAGAAAATTTATTATAAGTTCCTACCGCATGGTAAGCGGCCGTAAATGGATACAACGCGCCAAATGCGCCGGTGGTTGTTATAGATGTTTTAACATCATAATCTTTATCATCATAAAAGGCATAGGAAAACGTTGCCTCACACGCGTCAAAAAAACCAATTGTCGTTTTCAAATTATGTTTGACTTCCAAAGCATATGCGTTTGTCAGGGTTAACATCCCTAAAAAAAATATTAAAAATCCTTTTTTCATCTTAGCCATTCATTAAACAATTTTTCCTACAATAGCAGAAATTTTAAGATTATAAAGGAAAAAATGATGTCTAAAAAAGTTTTACTGGTTTATGGCGGATTCTCTGCCGAGCGTGAAGTTAGTCTATCTTCTAAAAATGACATAGCTGCCGCGTTAAAGAGCAAAGACTACACCGTTGTTGAACATGATTTAACTGATATTTGGACTTTTTTGGATGTTCTTAAAACCGAAAAACCGGATGTGGTTTATAATGGGTTATACGGCAACTGGGGAGAAGACGGAGAAATTCAAGGTCTGCTCGATATGCTGCAAATTCCTTACACCCACTCCGGTTTAAAAGCTTCGGCTCTTGGCATGGATAAATACCTCACCAAGCTATTGGCTTCAGCCGCCGGCGTTAAAGTGGCGCAAGGCGAAAAAACCACAGTCGCCGATTATTTGCAAAACGGCACTAAAGTTCCATATCCCTATGTGGTTAAACCGGTATGCGACGGGTCAAGTATTGGTGTTTATATTATCCACAATGATGAAGAAGCCGCAAAAGTCAATTATTCCGAAGCAAATACACCTCTTTTAATTGAAAAATATATTGCCGGCCGTGAATTAACCGTTATGTGCCTTGAGGGTAAATCTACCGTAATTACCGAACTTAAAACCGATTGTTCGTTTTATGATTATCAAGCCAAATACACCACCGGCAAAACTCATCACATTCTGCCGGCAGAACTTCCAGAAAACGTATCCGAAACTTGCAAACGCTACACCGAAACAGTTTACAAAGCTTTAGGCTGTCAAACAGTCGCTCGCTGTGATTTTCGCTACAACGATCAAGACGGAGTCGTTTTTTTAGAAATCAACACGAACCCTGGAATGACCGTTCTCTCATTGGTGCCGGAACAAGCCAAATATTTAGGCATATCTTTTGCTGATTTGTGCGATATTTTAGTCAAAAATGCCACATGTCGTAAAAGATAGTATTTCAAAACACAATAAGCCTTTTGAGCCTTATTCCAAATAGCCTTAAAACAAGCAACCGATAGTGCATTTTTTTGTTTAACAAACAAAATGGGCAACAATACGACTGTTTTTAACAGCAAAACCACAGGCGCGCTAAATAACAAAAGAGAGAAAATCTCAGTGCGAATAAACACGTGAATTTTCTCTCTTTTGTTATTTATGTGTCAAAAACACCTTTTGACTTGATTTTAGAAGTGTTCGTCACAACGCTTAATCAACTCTTCTATATTTTCAGGAGGCCATCCCGGAGTTTCCATACCCAAATGAATACCCATTTTTGCCAGAACTTCTTTGATTTCATTCAAAGATTTGCGGCCAAAGTTCGGAGTGCGCAACATTTCAGCTTCGGTTTTTTGAACCAAGTCGCCAATATAGATGATATTATCATTTTTTAAGCAATTCGCTGAACGAACAGACAATTCAAGTTCGTCAACTTTGCGCAACAAGTTACGATTGAATGGCAGTTCTTCGTGAACATCCTCGGATTCGCTTTCCGGCTCATCAAAGTTGATAAACGGTTTCAATTGATCTTGCAAAATACGAGCAGCCAAGGCCACAGCGTCTTCCGGAGAAACAACACCATTTGTTTCAATATTCATAGTCAATTTATCATAGTCGGTAATTTGACCAATACGAGTATTTTCAACTTTATAAGAAACTTTTTTAACCGGAGAATAAATAGCGTCAACTGCGATCAAACCAATAGGCGCATCGGCAGATTTGCTATTATAAGCCGGAACATAGCCCTTACCAGTGGTAACAGTTAATTCCATGTTGATTTTAGCGCCAGTATCCAGTGTGCAAATAACATGATCTGGATTCATGATTTCAACATCGTGACCGGTTTCAATCATAGCCGCCGTAACCACACAAGGTCCCTCAGCTTTTAAGGTCATAGTTTTTGCGCTGTCAGAGTGAACGGCAACCGCCAACTCTTTAATGTTAAGCACAATATCCGTAACATCCTCACGAACGCCAGGGATAACAGAAAATTCATGCAAAACACCATCAATTTTTATAGCGGAAACAGCACCGCCTTGCAATGAGGACAGTAAAACTCTTCTCAACGCATTACCCAAAGTAAGACCGAAGCCTCTTTCTAAAGGTTCAACCACTATCTTTGCTTTATGAGTTGTCTCATCTTGAGAAACTTGCAAATTAGTTGGTTTAATAAGTTCTTGCCAATTCTTTTGAATCACCGGTTTTGTCCTTTTCTTGATAAGTTATATGTACATATAAAAAACACGGCAACAGGCCTTTAAAAAGGCCTGTGCCCAAATAATAACTAGACGCGACGTCTTTTTCTCAGACGGCAACCATTATGTGGAATTGGGGTTACATCACGAATTGTTGTGATAGTAAAACCGATAACCTGCAACGCGCGAATCGCAGATTCTCTTCCTGCTCCTGGTCCTTTTACTTCAACTTCCAAAGTTTTCATACCATTTTCTTGAGCTTTTTTACCAGCTTCTTCAGCGGCAACCTGAGCGGCATAAGGTGTGGATTTTCTGGAACCTTTAAAACCTTGAGCGCCGGCGGTAGACCAAGAAACGGTGTTACCTTGTGCGTCCGTAATTGTAACTCTTGTGTTGTTGAAAGAAGAATCAACGTGAGCCACACCGGAAGTGATATTCTTTTTTTCTTTTTTCTTTTTCAGAATTGCTTTAGCCATTTGCACTTACCTCACTTATTTCTTCTTATTCGCAACGGTTTTACGTTTACCTTTACGGGTACGAGCATTTTGTTTTGTACTCTGACCGCGAACAGGCAGACCTTTACGATGTCTCAAACCACGATAGCAACCTAAGTCCATCAATCTTTTGATGTTTGTACCAACTTCACGGCGAAGTTCACCTTCTACAAGGTAACCGCCATCAATTACTTCGCGGATTTTCATGATTTCTTCATCAGAGAGCTGACTAACACGACGGTTCATATCAATTCCTGATTTTGCGCAAATATCTTGAGCAGATTTTCTACCAATACCAAAGATATAAGTCAGTGCGACTTCAATTCTCTTGGCGCTTGGAATGTTTACACCAGCTATACGAGCCAAATTTAATCTCCATTTACTTTCAATTAACTAATACATTCAAAAAGTTG
>JBNMLT010000012.1:0-14612 GCA_050874965.1 Alphaproteobacteria bacterium | reverse complement strand
TTTCATGGCTTTATTACGCCAATCGTTTGCAACAACTTCCGCTTGGAGTGATTGGCGCGGCAATTAGTGTTGCCTTGCTACCTATTCTTTCAAAATGCTTAAAAGAAAATCAAATTGATGAGGCTAAAAAGACGCAAGATAAAGCTGTTGAATATGGTTTATTGCTCTCTTTGCCAGCCGCCATTTTGCTTATAGTTTTTGCCGAGCCAATTGTTTGTCTTTTATTTCAACATGGTAAATTTTCACCTGATGACGCGGCCAAAACAGCTTATGCTGTTATAGCTTATTCCATTGGATTGCCTTGCTACGTTATGACCAAAGCACTCATGCCCAACTTTTTTGCGCGCGGCGATACAATCACACCGGTCAAATACAGCGCCGTTGTTTTTATCACAAATCTTGTTTTTATTTTAATCCTGATGCATTCTTATGGACATGTCGGAATCGCTTGCGCCACAACATTGGCCGCATTTGTTTCTCTTTTACAATATCTTTTAGGCCTAAAAAAGCGAAATTATTGGCAAATATCGACTCCGCTTCTTTTAAAAATATTTAAAATTGTTACCATTTCCCTGTTAACTGGTGTTTTTGCTTATGTTTGTCGACATGAAATAGCCCTTGTTTTTCCGGATTGGCTTTATGCTTCTAAATGGAAACTTCTGCTTTGGTTAAGTTCTTTTGGCATCTTATCCCTTGCATTTTTCTTAATTCTGGCTAAAATATTTAAAGTCGTAGATTTTTACGACATTATGAAACTTATCAGGAGAAAAAAGAATGGATAAAACAAAATTTTCCAATTTATTCTCAACGATAAAACAGTTCGTATTTCAGCATGGTGAATATTTAAAAAATGTAACTATTAAAGATATAACGGCTGCTAAAAATCTTAAAAAGTTTTTCAGCTTAAAAAAAATTAAACATTTTGGTAAAAATATAGGTAAAAAAGTTTCGTCATATTGGAAAAAATATTTAAGTTTTATTTGCTGCTTTGGCATATTCTATTATGGTGTAGGCGGTATTCTTGTTGAAGATATGAACACTTCAGACACATATCTTTTACCCAAAGAGAAAAGCACTCAGCTGGAATCTGTTAATGCTCTGGCTTTTTTGATACATAGAGAAATAGATGAAAAAATGTGGACGCCAAATTTACCGGTTATTTTTCCCGCCTATGCGCTTGATAACATGCCTAACTTTCAAAAAGGAGTTATTTTATCCGTTAAAGATATGACCGGCGCGCTAAAAAAATTTGCGCATTTTTCAAAACAACAACAAGAGCACATTAAAAAAGCTGAAGAATTTTTGCGATATCCTTCACATATATGGCTTATGTCCAAAAAAGGTTCTTTCAGTCTGGCGCCATCCGCTAACGCTCAGTATCGAAAAGCCCGCAATGAACTGCTTCAGGTTAACCTGCAAAATGCACAACTAACCGTTTCTGATCTAGATATATATTTAAAACAACTTGTCCGCGCCTTATACTTGCGCATACAAAAAAACGACAGTCAGATTATTGAACATTCCTCTTCTTTTTTTGACACAAAAGCCGATGATCTTTTTTATCTAACAAAAGGTTACGCTTTTGGCGCTTGGCAAACCACTACCGCCGTTGGTTTTGATTGCAAACAAATCATTGTTCAAAATGATGTCTATACCGAATGGACATACTTAATTTCCTTTTTGAAAAAAACAGCCGAATATAAACCTTGGTTTGTGCGTAATGGAAAACTTGACAGTATTTTTGCCGCCAATCATTTAGCTGTTCAAAATTACTATCTGGCGCGAGCCTTGACAGCTATTTTGCAAATTCAAAATAAAATACAGGATAACAATGCTTATAAAAATTGAAGATTTAACCCCTAAACAGATTATTAATTTTTATCCCAATAAACCGCTTGCGGAACAAGATTCGGCTTTATTGTTCACTTTGCCGACAGAAAATAATATTCCACTTTTGGCGCAAAACATTATAGACATAAACGGAATAAAAAGATGTCTTATAACAGATGAACTTTTATCTGTTTTATATGAAGACACCGCCACAAAAGAAGACATAAAAGCATTGGTTTTAGCCGAAATTGATGACTATTTTAGTGAAAACAGCACGCCTATTTCTTATCAGCAAAATTTAAACAACCTAAATCTGATTGAGGCTTTATCAGATTCTTTTATTCGCCCAACCTTAAATCGAGATAACGGAGACATTAAAATTTTGACCTATCAAGCAGGTGTTCTTACAATTCAATTTACCGGACATTGTGCCGGCTGTCCTTATGCGCAAAATACTTTAAACAATGTTATCGCCAACAGCTTAAAACGCTATGTTCCACAATTAAAAAATATTAAGATCAAGGAATAATATGTTTTATCGGGTATTTTTTATAGTTTGTCTCTGTTTTTTTTCAACCTTGTCGCAGGCTCGCCTCATTACCGAGAAAAAAAATGGCGCGCTTTTTGTAAAATCTGCGACGGTAGATGAAACAATCAAACTCTTTAATCAATACAATTATACTCAATATTCGGCCTTAAATTCCCAATTTCCACGCATTTATTTTTTACGATTACCGACTGATTGGAAAAACACTCCCGAAAGTGATGAGAAACACCGCATTTTTATAAAAATTCTAATTCCTCTAATTTTAAAAGTTAACGAGAGTATTTTAGCCGAACGCACAAAAATTGAAAAAATGCTTAACAAAATACAAAATAAACAAAACCTTTCCATTGAAGAAGAAAAAGACTTAGATGAATTAGCTCAAAAATATGATGCTTTTACAAGATTAAAAGATGATAAACGAAAAATTGTTCTTCTGAAACAACTATTAAATAAAGTCGACACCATTCCCCCCTCAATTCTTACCGCTTCCGCTGGAATTTATAGTAATTGGGGAAATTCTCGCTTAGCATTAGAAGCCAATTCATTATACCTAAAAGAAATATGGTACGATAATCAGGGTCTACAACCGCTTGATGATGCTCATGCGGACTACCATTACAAAATATATGGCACTCTTGAAGAAAGCATTGCTGATCAAATTCTTAAAATTAACTCAAGTATTAATTATAATTATTTGCGAAATTCTCGAAAAATCGCGAGAGAAATAGGCAGGCCACTTTATGGTCCGCAAATTGCAGCAACCATGATGCTTGACAGCAATCTAAAAAATATAGCAGGGCTGATTGACTACACGTTTTCTTATTATAAGCTTCAAAATACCGACTATAATCCCCAACTGAAGGATATAAAATGAGTATAAAAATAAATGCTATACCTTGTAATATTGGTTTTATGGATAATTACGCTTATATTATCACAGATTTAGATACACAAACAAGCGCTATTGTTGACGCAGCAGAAGAAAAAGCGATTATCAACTTTTGCACCACGCAAAATATTTATCCTAAATACATCCTGTCCACGCACCATCATGAAGATCACACAAATGCCAATCAGGCTTTGAAAAAACGTTATAATCTAAAAATTATTGGTTCGAATATTGAAAAAAATAAAATAAAAGGAATCGATTTATCTCTATTTGATAATGATATTTTTTGTTTAGGCCATACAAAAATCCAAGCCATTCTCACCGCAGGACACACACTGGGGCACATGATATGGTATTTGCCTGATAATAAAGCTGTTTTTACCGGAGACTTGTTATTTAACCTAACTATAGGTGGAATCTTTGAAGGAACACCTCAGCAAATGTGGCAAAGTCTGCAAAAAATTAAACAACTTCCCGATGACACCCGTTTTTACCCTGGACACGAATATACTCACGCCTCTTTAGATTATTTAATATCACAAAAGAACAAACCGGCATTTCAACAATATATAAAATTTTTACAAAACAATCAGCCGCCTATTGGCAACACTTTAGTGCTGGAAAAGCTTTGCAATCCCTATTTACAAATTCAATCTGAAACAGATTTTATCAACTTTATGGGGTAAACCATGTTTATTAGCTTAAATAAAAAAATCCTCTGCTGCATTTTTATTTTTCTGTTTGTTTTAATTGGACTTTTTTTTGTAATATTCATTAATTTTTATGCCAGAAACCTGCAAGACAGGCAAAACTCTATTTATTTGCGCAACCAATATGTGGTTGATTTGCTTTACGACAATATTGCGTTACAAAAACAAATAGCCGATATTTATGCGCAAAACCCCAACATTTCCATACAAGGCAATGTTCAAAACATATCCAAAGGAATTGACTTAACCACAAAAGAATTATCTCGGGAACAAAAATTAAATGCTGAACTTCAAAAAAATTATAATAACAATAAAGAAGCAATAAAGATTGGCGCTCAAATTTTGGCTTTTAGCTTATTTATTGTTATTCTTTTTGTTTTTCTTTTGATTTTTATGCTTGATTTTTGGGTTATCCGTCCTATTGAAAAACTTATCGAAATAAGTAGGCAAGTTTCTTTGGGTATTTTTTCTAATCGTATCAACATAAAAAAAGGACGATTTCAAGATGAATTTGACATTTTATATTCAACTTTTAATAAAATGCTGGACAATACCGAATATAGTATTGAAGAAATAAAAAACCGTGAAACGTTTTTGCAAAAATTAATTGATGCTATTCCAGACGGCATAAGAGTTATTGATAAAGAATATAATGTTATTATGGCAAACAAAGCTTTTCATAACATACTAAATTTAAAAAAATCATCGGTCGGACAAAAATGTTATCGCGCCTATGGGTTTTCGTGTGAAGGATGTTCACAACGCCAATATACCTGTCCCATCAAAGAGTTATTGCAAAACAAAGAAAATATTCCTGAACATTTTCATACGATCCATGAAGTTGGCAAAATTCCACTATATTTAAATGCGACCCATTTACGCTGGGGACAAGGACAAAACAATATATATGTTGTTGAAGCCTTTCATGATTTAAGCAACGATATTCGTTTTTCACATCAGCAAAAAGTTTCATCACTCGCCTTTTTATCAACCTCTATCGCGCACGAAATGAAAAATAATCTTGGAGCTATTCGAATGATTTTTGAAGGCATCTTAACAAGTTATTATGCAGATATACCTGATGATAATGATCAAAAGAAATATTTAAAAATGGCTTATAATCAACTTGTTGAAACCATAAAAACACCAGAACGATTGTTAAGATTGGCTCAATATTCTGACAATGACAACACGGATATAGATATTGAAACAGCCATTAAAGATATGTTGCTCATGATTGATTATGACGCAAAACGTCATGGTATTTCCATCAAAACCCGATTTGAAAGCCATCTAAATTTTGTGGGCAATGAAGCGGATTTTAAGATGATTATTCTTAATCTGACTCAAAATGCCATTAAAGCTATGCCCCATGGAGGAGAGCTAGTTATATCCACTAGCCGTAAAAATAACTTTATCCACTTAAATATCCGAGATTCGGGCATTGGCATAGATTCTAACAAATTGAAACATATCTTTGAACCATTCTATTCGGCTAATGACAACGCGCGCAGTTCTGGTTTGGGGTTAGCTATTGTCAGCAATTTAGTTGAAAAACTTCATGGCAAAATTAAAGTTAAAAGCAAAGTCGGTAAAGGAACAGAATTTACTATTCAAATTCCTATTCCAATTACCCCTGTTCAAAATAGATAAATTTAACGATTTTTTCAATTCTTATATAGAACTGAAAGATATTTTAACGGTTATTCATCAATTTTGGATTCTAGATACAAAAAAGTGAGGCAAACAGCCTCACTTTTTAACTTGTAATCTACTGTTTTATTCAGCAGCTGCGGCGTTTTCAGTTTTTTCAGCTTCAGCGGCGGCAGCTTTTTCAGCAGCAACGCGAGCCAAGTCTTTAGCGCCTTTGGCGTTAACATCACGGTCAACCAATTCAATGATTGCCATCGGAGCGCAGTCACCATAACGGAAACCAGCTTTCAACACGCGAGTATAACCGCCATTGCGTTCTTTATAACGTTCGGCCAATGTAGAAAACAGCTTAGAAACTACCTCATTATTACGCAAAAAACCAGCTGCAATACGACGACTATTTAAATCACCTTTTTTAGCAAAAGTAATCATGTTGTCGGCAAATGTTCTTAATTCTTTAGCTCTTGTTAAAGTGATTGTGATTTGTTCGTGTTCTAACAATGCGCTTGTTAAATTAGAGAACAAAGCTCTTCTTTGACTTTTAGGCATACTAAATTTTCTGTGTCCATCACCATGTCTCATGATGTAATT
Organism: Alphaproteobacteria bacterium; assembly: GCA_050874965.1. Classification (GTDB taxonomy): domain Bacteria; phylum Pseudomonadota; class Alphaproteobacteria; order RF32; family CAG-239; genus RUG410. The sequence continues at coordinate 8,392 of JBNMLT010000012.1, read as the reverse complement.
CCTTTCATTTTTTCTATGCTTTGATGGGCAAAGCGGATTAATACATGACTCTTACTACGGAAACAATAAATGTCCATACATAAAAATCGTTTCATTTCGGGCAATTATATAACATAACCTTACCTAAAAAGCAATAGTTTTTTGCTTTTACCTTGAAGTTAACGGTCATATTCATGCTTTTTTAAAGCTTCTTTCTGCATTTGAGAGTATCGTTTAACTTTCTGCGAGTCATTCAATCCTTTTAAGACTGTTTCTTTTTGCTCCAAGGCATCCACAACTTTTTTATTATCAGCGCGCAATTCGGCCTTTTCTGTTTTTGTTGCTGTTGCCGGAACTGCTTGAACAGCCGTTCTCTCAACAACTCCGACCAATTCTTTAGCGGCGGCTTTCTGTTGATTTTTTTTGTTTTTCATACGTTCCCGCGCCATAGAAACGGCGTTTTCACTTTCTTGCAGCCGGTGCAATTCATGGCTTTCTTGCGCTATGCCGTTTTGCTTGTCAGAATATGCTTTTTGAGCCTCTTCCGCCTGCTGTCGTGCTGTTTTCGCCGAAATTTGTGCTTGAGCATAAGAATTTTGTTCTAAAATTTTTCCACTATAAATATCGCTGATTTTAGGCAATTGTTCTGTCATAATTTTATTAAAACGATCAACAGCTTCGGCTAAATTCTCACGACGCCTTTTTTCTTCAGCTCGACCAAACAGCAAAGGTAGTGAGCGTTCTTCAGGTTGATCCACCAAAGATTTTTTGCCTTGCAACCTATCAGCCATAACCTTTTCCACAGAGACTTCACTCAACATATCTTCTTCCGGATTTGGCACATTATCCTTAAAATAATGCCGAATATTGGCATAAGCCATTTGAATTTGTTCCATAGCCGATCTTGCACTTTCTTGCCGACGCGCCATTTCTGTCAAATTTATGACTTGCTTTCTACTTTCTTCTTGTTCTGCGGCGTGACTTTCAAGAATCTTTTTTCTTGGCTCATTTTTCTTATTTTGGGTAGCAACTTCGTCTATTATTCTCTCTTTTTCTTTTGAAGAAATTTGCATATATTCAATATTACTTAAATCTGCGCCTTGGTAATTTGAAATATTTTGACTAAAAATCATTGCCTGAACTTTTTGAGGTGCATATTCCTGAATAAGAGCGCTTTTCTGCTCCAAAAATTCCTTAGGCATCATTTTCGCATAATAACCAGAAGGTTCCCGCAACAGTTGCCCCAACACTTTATCATCCAATTTTTCCGGATGTCCGGCCTTTAGATCCTGCGCTGCGGTTTCGAAATAAACATCTCGAATAATACCCGCATGTTCAAAATCAAGTCCTAATTCCTTACTTAATTCTAAAAAGCGCTGATTGAAGCCTTTTTCTTCTCCATGATTATCTCTGTCATACGCATCTTGTTCTTGCACCAAATGCCACAATGCTTTTTTATAATGATGATATTTTTCAGGCAAAATATTTACATTTTTTTCAGCCTGAGTTTGTGCTTTTGACGTGTCTTGCATAAATGGTTTGACGTCATTATTTCTTACCTTTGCAAAAATATCCTTGGTGACAAATTTGACATCTAATTTTTCAAAATTATCACGATTAATATACGGAACAAGCAATTGGTCTAAAACTTTTCTGTTTGGTGTGTCAAAATTTATCATTGAGCCTTTTGAAAGTATGTCGCTCACATACATTTTAGCCAATTGTTCTTGTGTTGAACGTCTTGCATATGAAGAATCATCTTTGGGCAACATAGACAATAATTCTTCAGCATACTTTCTGTTACTTTTAGAAAGATGACTAAAGTCATCTTTTTGGCCAATAGTTCGTAATAGATCATTGGCTTGTATTGCCGCCAAACCAAAAGCTAAATTTTCTGAAACCGGACGCATTTTCACAACTTCCAGCACACTTTCATAGGCGCTTTTTTCTGCACCGGAATAACTATTTCCCATAATTGCCCAAGCTTGACTGACAATTTCACGCTGAGTTTTTGCCAACTCGACAAATTCCAAACATCGTTCCGATGTTTTATGTTTGGAAACACTTTGTTGAAGAACATTGGCAACCGCGTTTTTTTGCTCTTCGGATAAACGTCCCTCCGGAATTAATTGTTCAAGAGGCACATCCGCCTCTGCATATACACCGCTTGTTTTGGGATTTTCAGCACCGGATATCCAATTTAGATATGCAGCTAAATTATCCCGCGTAATTGTGTTTACCACATCACCCTGTTCATCCAAGAAATATGTCATTTTTATTCTCCGTATTTTAATTATTCTTATAGTAGCAAAATTATAAAATAAAAACAATGAAATTATTTTTGACAGAATATATTTTTTTATTGACAAAATATAAAAACAGTGCTACATAAACACTGTTTACGAATAATTTTGTGCATTGTTATAAAAAGCAGATGTCTTTTCTCAAAATGAAAAGTCTAAAATGAGGAATCTCTCTCTCTTTTTTGCTCAGGCTTTGTTGTGAAACACGGTTTGAGCTTTTTTGAAGAACTTCCAATCTCTATATATAGTTTCGGTGTTTTGCACCCAAACTCCCCTCGCTTTTGCAACACAAAGCGAGGCTTTTTATTTTTCATCCATATCCAACCACAAATATTTAAAAATTAAAAACAATGGTCATATGCACTCCAAAAGCCATATTCGAACATTTTTGAGTAGTTTCCGCAACAGTTGCTTCAGACAAATTCCGCCCATAGTAAATAATTTTATAATTAAAATTTTTATTTTCCGTTTTCCAACTCCGCAGCTCTTCTATTTCGTTAGCCATAGGTTTTATAACTTGCACCACATTACGACATAATAACTGATACGGCGTAACATCTACACTATCCGATGTTGGCGTATAATACAAACGCATAGCAAACAGCCGACTGCAAACATCCCCTTGCTTGCCTATTCCGCAAACCTGCGTGCGAACAATCTGAACTTTTACACCGAATTTATCCTGAATTCTATTTCCCTCATATTTTGTCCCTTCGGGAAGTAGTCCCATTTCTCCAAACAACGAAGTTAAATCAACTTCTCCTGCCTCATTATAATCATTGGAAAAATTGCTTTTAAATCTGATAATTTCGGATATCAATTCCGAAAGCATGTTGCGTTGCACATTGGAACGCCACATTATCATAGCTTTTGTGTAACCAGCTATACCGCCGATACTCAACACGCCGATAATCGCCAGCACGCCCAGCATTTCTATCATAGACCGCCCGATTTCTGAATTTTTATACATATTTTTTGCTCCGTTCATTTTGTTGCTTATAAAACAAAACCCGCTTGTTTTTAGCGGGCGGATGTTCAGAAACCGTATACGTGCGAACGGCTCGGCTTATTCAGCTCATAGCCTTATTCAGCCGACATCCGTCCAACGGAAATCGGCATAAAAAATTTTAAGTCGTTTATGCGAAAACGACTACACGTAAAAGGGTTTCTGACGCCCTAAAAGCATTATTTTGCTTTCAAAGTGATAGTAATGATAAAAAAAATTTTTGTAAAGATATTTTTATTCCAACACATCTTCAGTTAGGCTTTTAAGAATCCGTATTCATAAACTTTGGTGGCGATTTTGGCGGCTAAAACTTTTTGCGCTTGGCGTAAATTGCCGATTAAGTTCATATACCGAGAGTCTGCGCTGTCTTTATTCATTTTACCGCTTTTGTCGCGTCCCTGAAAATAGGCGCGTATGTCATAAAAACTTGCGTTCGGGTTGGCGTTTGATTGTGAGTGATAATACTTCCACAACGCTTTGCCGGCAACAAACACCGCTTGCGCCTCAGCGGAAAATGTCAGGTCGTTTTCTTTAATGTAATCAGTCATAAAATGACTGGCAAACACATCTTGAGCATCAACCTCTTGTTCGGTAAACGGAATCCAATTATTTACGCCTTGTTCACAACTGATGCGATTTTGCCCGTGAAAAAGCGTAAAAGCCAAACAATCGGACTGAAACTCCATATCTTCTTTCCAACCATCATTCGGATACAAAAACTGGTCGCGGTCATTCAGCCAATTTGCCTCTATACAATGCCGAACCGAAAAATAGATTGCTAATATTGATAACTTATTTTTTGTTACAATGCTAGTATGATTCAAATCATTTAATAATGATATATGAATGCGATTTTGCTGCTGAAAATCATTACCAAATGTATGTAATATGGCAATTTCTTCAGATTCTTTATATTTTGCATGTTCTGAATACCATTTGTTTATTAATTCTTTGTCGTCATAAGATGATATTCTTTTTTTACATGTAATACCATTGTTCATATAAGAATATACATTTGCTTCTATTTCTTTGAACAGTTCTTTATTTGCTAAATTCCAAATAAAAAAACCTATTGGAAAATGCCCTTTAACATTATCAAATGTATCAGCAGGAGTAAGAAATAAACTTATCAATTTAGCTTGAAAGACATTCCGAAACACATCAAAGTTGCTGGCTTGTAATATTTTTAATTTTGAAAACTCTGCAAGCCAACAATCCGGAATTTCACGATAAATACGAATAAAGAATTGTGCAAAAAGTTCATTGATTGCTTTACCGATAATATCTTTATACCGTCTATATGTAATATTTGATGTTGATACACCTTTTTTGCTTTTTTCACCTGCCGTAGTTGCCTCCGCATACGGCGGATTAATATAAATCACCAATTTCTTTCTTTTTTGCGGATTATTCAAAATTTCCAGCAAGCGTTGCGGACATTTGTCGGCAAAATCATCATTCAAAAAATCCATTTGAAAAACGTGGCTTTCCAACAAATTCGCCCCGTTTTTTATGCGGTCTTTCATCACATCAACATCGGCTTTATCCAAAGTGCTCGCCCACACGTTATATTTGTTGGTCAAACCGTTTAAAAGGTTTCCCGTTCCAGCGCAGCAATCCCAAATATAATATTCATCTTGCCAATTTTCGCCCAAAACATCAGCCAAATATTTTTGACTCAGTTCCACCCATTTTTGCGGCGTAAAAAAAGAACCTTTGCGCTCACGCACATCTTGCGAAACCAACAAATCACGTCTTTCAATAATATAATTCCAAAATTCCTTACGCGGCGGACGGTCATATATGCTCCAAAACATACGATACGCCTTTTGCCCGTCATTAAACATCACCTGAGTAGCGTCTTGCAAACCAAGCTCGTCTTTATCCTTGCGATACATCAAATACAAATTTCGCATTAGCAGCACAAACAAACTATTTTTTATGGACTCGTTATCTTTAGAAAGCAAATCCGCCAAATAAAAATCAGCGTCTATAATTCCCTGCTTTTTTGCCTTTTCCCAATCTATTTGAATTGACGGTTTAACCTCTTGCAGCCACTTAAAATACACCGTTACAAAGTTGTTTTTGGTAATGATAATTTTAGAAATTCCGGCTCTGCCAAGCACAAAATTAGCTTTGATAAAAGATTTCAGCTCTTTATCGTCCGCCTCATAATAAAAAATTTGCGACTTTTGCTCCAATTCGTCTTTAACCAAAGAATAAAGCTGCTTAAACTCTTTTGTTTCGTGATTAGAAGAAGTTACCGTCCAATCAAAATCATTTTGCGCAAAAACTTTTGAAACAGCGTCATATTGCACAAAAGCTATTTTTTCGGCGTCAAACGCTCCTAAAAACACCGGCGGCAAATACTTTTCATATGTTTTAGCTTTGCCTATGGTCATAATCAACTGCACAAAAGATTCATAAATATTTTGTTTGTTGCCGCGCTTGGCTTCCGCCCAAAGCAAAGACTGGGTAATTTGCGTTTCATTAAAAAGTTCCGCTTGCTTTCCACCTGATTTATCGGTAATTTTTGCAATGCAAAAATCTATGTTACCTATTATTTTGGTATTGTCATAGCTGTCAAAATAGTCGTTTGCAACTTTGTTTTTCAGTTCTTCTTCGCGCAAAGTGTTTGAATATGCCATAATTTTTCCAACAAAAAAAGCCGCTTGATGAGAGCGACCGGAAGTTGAGAACTATTCCATATGAGATAGTGCGGCATATTAGCCATATAGTTTATATATAGCATATTTTGTCGCCTTCCGGTCAATAACCAGAAGGCGTGCAAATTTATTGTCTTTACACAGACACATACGGAAGAGGTTCTCACACCTCAGACAAGTTATCAGCTTATCCGAGATAATGTTATTAAACAAAATTCCATAAAGCAAGAAAAAAATATCAGTATATGGCGTTCAGGGTGGCAAAAGTATGATAGAAATGCTAGGTGTGCTGGCTATTATCGCCGTGCTATCAACAGGTGGTATTGCTGGATATTCTAAAGCTATGGAAAAATATAAGCTGAATAAGGCAATAAAAGAATATGGTTATTTAATTCAGGGCTTGCTTGAACATCGTGAAAACCTTATAAAAAACACACAAACAGAAAGTATAACAAACTTTGCAACAGCTGTAAACATAACACCGTCAACCTGGAAACTTAAAGGGAATTATTTAGAAGATGATTTTGGAAATCTGGTATCACTATACAATACAAATACAATGGATTTGATTTAGATAATGATATGAAACGTCTTGGTATTATTATTTATTTAATAAAAAATACTATACCGGAAAAATTCTGTATTGAAATGTTTAACAACCTGATAATTCCCTTAAAATATTTTATACAGCGTGGTTATGTATATAAATCAGGACATAATTTGTCAGATATATTATATTTAGGAGATAAATATTGTAGTAATACCTATACTTGCAGAGATTGCGATAAAACAAATGAAAGCTGTCAAATTATTATAAGCTTTTAATTTCTTATCATCCCCAACAATCCAATAATTTCATAAAACATCCACCACAAAATAAATACGGGTTATTGTATTTATTTAGTGCCACGAAGTGTTGAAAAAGCGCGACAAACGAAAGAATTAGATTAAGAATAGGATTATAAAAATGAGAAGATAGGTAATAACGCAAGCAAGTGTGAACAGCCAATTATTTTTGATATATTTTCTTAAGAATGGCACACCCAATATATAGAGTATTAAGAAGCTGACAAAGCTCAAATCGCTTAAATATGCTTCAAGTTTCATATTTTTAAACAGCGTTCTTTGCTCATCACTGGCAAAATAATTAAATAATGCAAAAACAGCACTAGCTGTCAAACCTATTACGATAGCCCAAAGACTTAAAAAAATTATTATACGTTTCGCTTGTTGCCAAATTTTTTGCATTTTCACAGACCTTATAATGTTACCACTTAGTTCTTATATACTCTTCTACCTTATTTTGCAAATAAGTATTATAGTCATAAGATGGAGAATCAAAAGCTCGTGCTAAATCTCCATTATCCCATTCTAAAACATTTTTAACCATTGGAGAATTAGGATCTTGAAGTTCTTTTAATATTTGATCTTCTCCCTCATTTAAAGGTTTTATTCTTATTTCTCTTTTAAGCGGAGGAATAGCTTCTTTTATCCCCTCTTTCATTCCGCTTCTAATTGCTAAACCTGCTAACCATACTGGTATCGGCATATTTTTTCTACTATAATATAGTTAACCAACGTATCATCATTGATACACCAGTTATATAGTGTTTATCTATACTTAATATCAATAGGCAATTCAACTTATTATATACTTTTTATAAAAATTACACAACTACTTTATAAATAAAAATTAGAAAATAAAACAGATGCACGTTTGATAAGATAAACAAAGATAAAGAGACATAATACAAAAAAAGAAAATTTTAATCAAAAATACAGCAAGGGGGATTGTAGTGGTGAGGAAAAAAGAAAGAGGAAAGCGGAAAGAAGTAGGCAAAAGACAGAATGAAGGAAGGAAAAATGTAACAAACAAAGTTTTGAGATAAAGAAAAACTCCTGACTTTGTTTTTGATAAAGTCAGGAGTTAAAATAAAACAAACAATAAACAAGGAGCAGTAATCAGAAGAACTGGCAGCTACCGACTCTCCCGTGTCTTAAGACAAAGTACCATAGGCGATAAGAGGTTTAACGTCCGAGTTCGGAATGGGATCGGGTGGGACACTCTTGCAATTACCACCAGTTCATCAGATTACTGAAAGAAAGCTGAGAAGCAAAATATTTATATTGTAAGAAACAAGCCAATCAGACAATTAGTATTGGTTAGCTAAACACATTGCTGTGCTTACACACCCAACCTATCAACGTTATAGTCTATAACGGTCTTAATGGAGATACCTAGTTTCAAGGTGGGTTTCCCGCTTAGATGCATTCAGCGGTTATCCCGTCCACACTTAGCCACCCAGCGTTGCTTCTGGCGAAACAACTGGTACACCAGAGGTATGTTCATCCCGGTCCTCTCGTACTAAGGACAAATCCTTTCAAGTATCTAACACCCACGGCAGATAGGGACCGAACTGTCTCACGACGTTCTAAAC
>JBNMLT010000011.1:0-15064 GCA_050874965.1 Alphaproteobacteria bacterium | reverse complement strand
GCCTTGCTCGTCAAAAGTGTCGCCTTCAGAATGATACCCCATTTTTTCATAAAATCCGACGACAGAAAGCATGGCGTGCATGACAATTTGAGAATATCCCGCTTCTTTAGCCCGTTTTTCAGCGTATTTTACCAATTCACGTCCAATGCCTTCTCCACGGTAAACAGTGTCAACGGCCACTTGCATTAAGCGAATCTTTTCATTATCCAAAGGAGCTAAAATTAAACCACCGACAAGTTTATCATCAAGTTGCTCAACACAACCAATATGCAAGTAATTTGCCTCTTTATCACGAAACGAATCGAGAAATTTCAGTCCAAGTGGCTCTAACAAAATTTTATAGCGCAACTCAACAAGTTCATTGTAGCGTGAAGATCCAAAATCTATATCAATCATTTTACGCATGGTGTAAACTCCTTTATATCTTTTTATTAATTAAACCATATTTTTAATAGTAATACAATAGCTATTGATTAAAAGAAAAAAATAAATTATCTTGACGCCAGAAAAGGAGATATTATGTCTGATTTAAGTCTTATCCGAAATTTTGCCATTATTGCTCATATTGACCATGGTAAATCGACTATTGCTGACCGCTTGATTGAATATTGCGGTGGTTTGCAACATCGAGAGATGACAGAACAGGTTTTAGATTCTATGGATATTGAGAAAGAACGTGGGATAACAATTAAAGCGCAAACAGTGCGTTTAAATTACAAAGCAAAAAATGGAAAGACCTATCAGCTTAATTTGATTGATACTCCAGGGCATGTTGATTTTACTTATGAAGTATCTCGCTCTCTTGCTTCTTGTGAGGGGTCTGTTTTGGTCGTGGACGCTACGCAAGGGGTGGAAGCGCAAACTTTGGCAAATGTTTATTTAGCTCTGGATAACAATCATGAAATTATAACGGCTTTAAATAAAATAGACCTGCCGTCCGCCGAGCCGGAAAAAGTAAAGCGGCAAATAGAAGATGTTATTGGGTTAGATGCTTCAGATGCTGTGGAAGTTTCCGGTAAGACGGGGTTTGGTGTTGATAATTTATTGGAAGAAATTGTTCATAAACTTCCGGCTCCAAGTGGAGATGAGCATGCGCCGCTCAAAGCCTTGTTGATTGACAGTTGGTATGATTCTTATTTGGGCGTGATTATTTTGGTGAGAGTTAAAGATGGGGTTTTGCGTAAAAAACAAAATATCCGCATGATGTCACACGGGACCGATTATTTGATTGATAAAATAGGTGTTTTTACTCCAAAAATGAAAGATGTGGAAGCTTTATATCCTGGAGAAGTTGGTTTTATTACCGCAAGTATTAAAAGTGTGGAAGATTGTAAAGTTGGTGACACGATTACCGATAATAAGTTTCCATGCGCTGAGCCGCTGGCAGGATTTAAACCTTCGGTATCGGTGGTGTTCTGCTCAATTTTTCCGGTGGACAGCAGTCAATATGGCGCATTAAAGGATGCATTAGCAAAATTAAAATTAAATGACGCCAGTATAAATTATCAACCCGAAAATTCAACGGCATTGGGTTTGGGTTTCCGTTGCGGATTTTTAGGCCTGTTGCATATGGATATTATTCAAGAACGAATCGGTAGAGAATTTGATTTGGATATTATAACCACGGCTCCTTCGGTAGCGTATAAAATATATTTGACAAACGGCACTCAGCTGATGTTGCATAATCCTGCCGACATGCCGGATGTTTCAACAATTAAGATGATTGAAGAACCAATGGTGCAGGCTACAATTATGGTGCCGGATATCTATTTAGGCGCGGTTTTGAAACTTTGTACTGAACGCCGTGGTGAACAAGAGGATTTGACATATGTCGGTAATCGGGCGATGGTTGTTTATAAAATTCCATTGAGTGAGATTGTCTTTGATTTTTATGACAGATTAAAATCAATTACCAGTGGTTACGCCAGTTTCAATTATGAGTTGGTGGGCTATGCGCCGTCTGATTTGGTGAAAGTACAAATATTGATTAATGAAGAACCAGTGGATGCTTTGTCGTTTTTATGCCACAGGTCTGAGGCTGAATCTCGTGGGCGTCAGATTTGTGGACGGTTAAAAGATTTAATTCCGAAGCATTTGTTTAAAATTCCGCTACAAGCAGCCATCGGTGGGCGAATTGTGGCTCGTGAAACAATTTCAGCCTTGCGTAAAGACGTAACAGCCAAATGCTATGGCGGAGATATCACCCGTAAACGTAAACTGCTGGATAACCAAAAGAAAGGCAAACAGAGGATGCGCCAATTTGGAAAAGTGGAAGTACCTCAGTCGGCTTTTATTGAAGCATTGCGAATCGGTGACAATTAAACTTTTTATGTTTAGTTAATTGTAAAACTTCTGTTTTTGCCTTGAAATTCGTAAATCATCTCCAAAAGACGAGAGTTATTGATTTTTTTCCCTTTGGAAATATTCTGCAAATCTTTTTGATATTCCGAAAAGCTTTGAGCATAGGTGTCGTCAAGATTTTTACGCACATCGTCAAAATTTTCAGGTGCATTGTCAAAATTTTGAAGCGGTGAATTATTTTTATCTTCAATTTCTGTCATAAGAGGTTTTGGCTCTGCATTATTTTTTGAAATTTGCGAGTTTTCTGTTGGCAAATCTGTCGGGTCTAAAAACGTTGACAGTTGATTTTTGTCTTCTTCCGGTGCGGATTGTTGAGTTTGGTTTTTAATCGTTGGCGTTTTTGTCGTCTTTATTTCTGTTGTTAAGTCTTTGCCGGATGCAGGTTTGGGCGTTTCCGATGCCACGGGGCTAGCCGATTTTTCAAGCTGAGGCGCTGGTTTTGTTTGTTCGTCTGATGTCGGAGCTTTTTCCGCTGGTTTTGTTTTTGCTATTAAGTCTTTGTTGGATGGTTGTCTGGGTGTTTCAGATTTAACATCGCTAACAGTTTTTTTACGTTGAGTCGTAGCCTTTATTTGTTTTATCTTTTTCCATAAATTTTTTTGTTTTTTTATATTTTCTTCAGCTGAATTTTGGTAGGCATTTTCAGGCATAAAGAAATTCGGCTTTTTTTGTTTGTGTTGATATGCCGCGTGAACAGTCGCTATTCCGGTTATAAAACAAATAATGAAAATGATAATTAATTTTTTCATAAAGCCTCCTACGCAATAAGAATTATAAAATAAAAATATTTTTTTTGTGTTAATACAGGTTTAAGGTTTCAATGATAAATTTAAAGTATGATAAAATTTATAAAAAATTGCGCATTTGTAGCCTTTTGTGGAATAGCGTGTATGGGAACTGACGCACAAGCTGTGTCTCGACGTTATTTGCAAGAAAAATGTAATAAATTGATGCGACAGGATCCTCCTAAGATTTCTGTTCAGTATAATTATGGTGTTTTGGCGTATAACTTTGATTTATCTGCGGATGACATAAAAAAAACTTTTAGTAAAATGCGAGATATAGATGAAGCATCGAAAACAAAATATTATGGATTAACTGTACTGAGCAGTTATAACAATGTTCAAATACAGCCAAAGCAAATTGAAATTTCTTTTGGGTATTATTGCATATATCCGGAAAAAATAGAAATCTCTACTGGGTTTAATTCTCCGGTGACAATATACGTTGCAAAAGAATTGGATAAAAAAAGTTGTCGTTATCGTAAAACCTTGTTGCATGAATATCATCATTTGGACGTTGCATATATTACGATGAATGCTTATTTAAATGCGTTAAAAAAACGGTTGACAGAGGCTTTGATCAGCATGAATGGCAAGGTTATTGCTCAAGGAGAGCGGGATTCTAATTCCGACTATTATCATAAGATTGATAGCTTGTACCAGTTTTATATTGAACAATGGAATGCAGAATCCATGAAAATAGACACCAAGGAAAATTATTCAAAAGAAGCTAAAATCTGTGAATAATTTAAGCGCAGAATGTTTTTTCCAAATAAGAGAGGCATTCAGAAATATTATCGACGGCGATGTCAATATATTCAACACATTTATCGTTTGGTTTGCCGTGACATAAGCGCATTGTTGCCATTCCGGCTTTCTTCGCAAATTCCAAATTAGAATAACTATCGTCTATAAACAAGCAATCTTCAGCGGTGTGTTTTATTTTTTCACAGAATTTTAAATAAACATCAGGGCTCTCATTTTTTTTGTAGCAAGCAAAATCTTCAACGGAATAAAAACGTCCGTTAAAAAAGTCAAACAAACCAATGTGTTTTAGAATTGCTTCGCAAGCATCGTGTGAACTGGTCGATAAAATATATTGTGAGCAAGGAAGTTTTTCAATATGTTCCAATAGTCCTTCATAAGGAATAATTGGGTGTAAATTCATCTCTTTTCTTTTGTGATATGCGTCAAACATGTCTTTGGGGGAAATACCGTATTTTTGCACAAAAATCTCACCACCGTCGCGGTAAGTGCGATAAGATTCCGTAACCATCGCTTTGGCTGTGTCAAAATCAAGAGGAAGATTTAAATCTTCTATGGCTGCTTTTGCGGTTATTTCATCCAATAAATTATGAAATTCAGGCGTTTCACGGTATAAAGTGTTGTCTAAATCCCAAACAATGACATTTTGTTTTTTCATACTAAATCCTTTTTATTAAGCATATAGAAGATACCATAAAATCAATGAAGGTCAAGCAAGAAAAAACAAACTTTAAACTAATTTTTGAGTGTTTATATATAAAAAACAAAGGAGGAAAAATGATAAATTATCAAAAAGTGATGGTTTTTTGTTTGTGGACCACTGTTTCTATTTTTAGTCGCCACGATTTTTCTCCAATGCCGAAGGCAGATGTTTTTGAAGAAAAAATAATTAATATCTTAAACGAGGGAAAAAACACGAATTTAAAGGATAAAGGAAAAGGCTTTATAAAACCTTTTCCCAATTATCCGGATGAAGAAAACTTTATTTTGCTTCCAGTTCCCGCAATTTTTTATCCACTAAAGGAGTGATAATGTTCAAAGAATCGACCAATTGCAAATTTGTTGTATCAATAATCACCGCGTCCGGAGCCGGTTTTAGAGGTGCCGTGCTGCGGTTTAAATCTCTATCATCACGCGCTTTCATGTCGGCGTATACCTCTTCATAGGTGATTGGATGTCCGGCGGCATTCAAATCATGGCAGCGGCGTTTTGCACGCACGCTCAAGTCAGCAACAACATATAGTTTTAAATCGGCTTGCGGACAAATAACTGTTCCTGTATCGCGACCATCGTAAATGGCGCCATTGGCCGGCGAGCCATCAGAAAACACCGGATGAAGCGCAAAGTTTTTTTGCATGGAAAGTAATGCTGCGCGTACATCGGAATAGGCCGAAATTATAGACGCTGCTCGGCTGCCGATATCTGAACGAAAATCTTTATTTTTTGATAATTCCATCATTTTAGGAAAAGTTAACTCTTGGGCTATTTTTGTGGCTTTGTCGGTATTTTTTAGGTCATCATTATTTAAAACCATTTGCAAGCCCACAGCGCGATAAACCATGCCTGTGTCAAAATAAGCCATTTTATATTTTTGGGCTAAAGCGGCTGCAATTGTTCCTTTACCGGATCCGGCCGGTCCGTCAATTGTGATAATCATTTTTTTATCCTTTGATAAAATGTTTATTATTATAAATTCATTAACATATATAGCATATAATACCAAAATAAAAATAGACTTATACCATATTTTTTGAGTGAAAATGATTATACGACTATATATAAAAGAACAACTATCCGCAGTTGGCCAAAATTTGATTTTGGATGCTAAGCAAAGCCATTATTTGAGTAATGTCTTGCGCTTGAAAGAGCGTGACTTCTTTTATGCTTTTGATGGAATTAACGGAGAATACAAAATTCAAATTACGCATTTGAATAAACAAAACGTTCAAGTAGAACTTGTTGAAAAAACACGAGAAATGACTAAATCTCGGGATGTTTGGTTGCTGTTCGCACCTTTGAAAAAAGATAAAACCGATATTGTTATTCAAAAAGCAACGGAGTTGGGAGTTCGACGCATTGTTCCCGTGCGCACAGCATATACAAATGCGGAAACAGTTCGTTTGGAAAGATATAATTCTCAGGCTATAGAAGCCGCGGAACAGTGCCGCCGTCTTGATGTCCCGACAATTTCATCTGTTGTTTCATTGGAAAATGTTTTGAAAGACTGGGATGTTCAAAGAACTTTGTTTTTTTTGAATGAAAAAGGAAATGGCGAGCATATTTTAAAGGCGATGGAATCGGCAAAAAAAGCCGCAATATTGGTAGGGCCGGAAGGTGGTTTTAGTCAAGAAGAAGTTGACAATTTGTCGGCTTTGCCTTTTGTAAAAAATATTTCGTTGGGTCAAAGAATTTTGAGAGCGGAAACGGCTGTTATATCGGCTCTTTCTTGCTGGCAGGCGGTTAATGGAGATTGGTAAATGAAATTTTTGATTGCTGATGACCATGAATTGTTTTTACAGGGGTTGGAATTTATTTTGCATAAACAATATCCTGAGGCTGAGATTGTGCTAACAAACAGTTATACTGGGATTTTTGATATTTTGAAAAAGCAAAAAGATTTTGATTTGATTATCACTGATTTGGCTATGCCTGGAGCAAATTGGCTTGAGGCTATAAGCCGAATCCATTCTATTTGTTCCGATATTCCAATTATTATCATATCCGCTGTATTTGATCCGGAAATTTTGCAAAAAACCTATGATATTGGGGTATCTGGTTATATATCAAAAGCTTTTCCAAACAATATTATTCTTGGCGCCATCAATTTGGTTATGGCCGGAGGAATGTATATCCCACCGGAATTACTCAATACGAATCTTAAAAACAGGCAGCTGCCCATACATGATTTGATTGAGGATTTAAATGAGGCTCCCAAAACGACAAGAGGCAATAAAATATTGACGCCAAGACAGTTTGATGTTCTGAAATGTTTGGCAGAGGGATTGTCAAATAAACAAATTGCCTATCGTTTGGGGTTGAGTGAGGGAACAGTCAAAATCCATATCACGCTTTTAATGAGAACATTGGAGGTTAGTAACCGTATGCAAGCTGTGCGGGAAGCGCGACATCGTGGGTTGCTTAAAGAAGATGAACTGTGAGGAATAAAAAATGAAAGAACTTAATCCATTACCTGCGTATTTGAAAATATTGTATAATAAAATATATGAAAATAAAATGTTATGCGGAATATTGGATGACAATAGAGTTGTTTCTTTGTGTAAATTGGGATTAAATCAAAAGATTATATCTGATTTATTGCGAGATATTGCCCGAAATGCGCACGTTTTGCAAATAGGTCTGACTTTTGGTGATGAGCTGAATTGCGTTTATGAAAAAATTAAAAAACAAGGAAAGCTTGATGTGTTTGACGTTTCGGAAACACAGTTGAATAGAGCCAAGGAAAAATATAGGCGGACAAACATTGAATTTAGTAATTATAACGCTGCTTTGCCATGGGATGAAAAATATGATGTAGTCATTTGCTATAATCTTTTGCACGAGCTTCCTTTGAAAACGCGTCAGCAAGTTATGGATAATGTTTTAGCGAGTTTGACAATCGGTGGAAAGGCTATTTTTATTGATTTCGCCGAGCCAGAGTGGTGGCACCCCATGAAGTGGCCGTTATTTTTATTTAATCGATTATACCGACCTTTTGCCGAAAGTTTATGGCAGCAACCTTTGGAAAACTTTTGTCAAAAGAAAGATGAATATAGGTGGCACCACACATATTATGGCGGAAAATTATGGCAGAGAACGATTGCGGTTCCTAAAATTCTGAGCAATGAAGATGTGCGAAAATTAACCCGTCTGTTTAATGGAAAATAAACCTATTCTCGGCCGCTTTTTTTCATA
Source organism: Alphaproteobacteria bacterium (assembly GCA_050874965.1). Taxonomy (GTDB): domain Bacteria; phylum Pseudomonadota; class Alphaproteobacteria; order RF32; family CAG-239; genus RUG410. Next base: position 7,244 of record JBNMLT010000011.1, on the reverse strand, counting down.
TCGCGCATATTTAACGGTTGAATGTTTCGAAGAGGGACGCTTTTACGATAATTGGGAATAGCGTCTGTTTTTTGAGTTAAATCAGGTTCCAAAATTTTGTGAATTCCATCCAAAATTTGTTGTTGGTCATCTTTAATTTTTTGTTTGAAAGCAAGATACATTTCTTCCGCGCCTTTATAACCCGCTAAAGCCATGTGTCGCGCGGCATCTAAGGTGATATAATTGCAACGATTGCATTTTTCAACGGCCTCTTTTACTTTAGGTTCATTTAAGGTTTGCATTGAATTGCAGCCAAAAGCGATGGAGGAAGACAAATATAGTCCGCCTTGGCCTAAAGAAATACAGGAGGCGTCTCGATATTTTTTGCTTTTTGCCAAAATTTGCGCTTTACCGGCCGGAACATTTTTTCGCGTGTTGTAAAGCGGATAAAAGCCAATCGCAAATTCTTTTTCGGCTTCAAAAGCCTCTTGATAATGCGCCAAGCTGAGCTTTTTGAAATCTTGAATAAAAACATTAGAATAAGTATTTTCGTTTAGACTTATGCCAATAACTTTTAGCTTTGACATGGCTCGCATGGCTTCTTTTCGATCAAGTTCTCCTTTTTCTCCGGTTTTTAGTTCATCATCTTCGTTGTAAAGTAGTTGTCGAACATTTTGCATAATTGTTTTATTTTCAGGAGAATTAGCAATGTATTTTGCTGCAAAATTATGTAAATCTTCATTGTTGGAGCAATACATATAACGAATTAAATCCTTACCTATATTAGGTTTGCTTTGAAAGATAAACATTCTGGATTTGCTTGGATTTAGGTTTACAATATCTCCTTTTTGTCCTTCGCGGTTTTCCATGACCGTTGTAAGATTGTAGTGGTGTATGGACTCGCTGTCAACCCTTTTGAAGTTTATGGTGCTGTCGTTGCGCCAATCATCCATATTCATGACATATTCAGCGTTTTTTAAAAAAGAAACGCCGCCGACTATATCTTCCAGATCTTCAAATCGGTCAAATTTTCCATCAGTTTTATTTATAAAAGTTGGTTGTTCCAATGTTGTAACAGTTATCACATTTTCAGCGTGTTTCGGCGTTTGGGCGGTCGCTTGCGTTGCATACCCAGCTGTTGCGCTGAGCGCTGTTATTTTTAACATTGTTTTTAGTTTGTTTAAAAGCTCTGACATAAATTCCTCTTCAATCTATCTTAAAAAAGAGAATAGCATAATTCCGTCTAAAATACTAGTTTTTTATTGAAAAAAAAATCAGTCAAGGTTATAGTCGGCATTAGTTTAGAATTTATTGATTAGGATGATGAAAATGGCAAATGAAACAAATATTCACAGAGAATCCAGATTGGCAAAATTGAAAACACTGCAAGAAAAGGGGTATAATCCATATCCTTATAAATTTATGCCAACGATTTATGCCGCGGAATTACAAGAAAAATATAAAGATCTTCCGGCGGGAACAGATACTGAAGACAGAGTAACTGTGGCTGGTCGCGCAATGGCCGTACGCAACAGCGGTATGTTTGTGGATATTAAAGATAAAAGCGGAAAAGTCCGAGCTTTTTGTTATAAAAAAATTTTGCCTGAAACAGATATGGAACTTTTAAAATGTCTGGATGTCGGTGATATGGTTGGGGTGAGTGGATTTGTGCGTCGCACGCCACGTGGTGAATTAACCATTGCCGCTGAAAAATTTGATATTATTGCAAAATCTTTGCAACCGCTGCCGGAAAAATTTCATGGTCTGACAGATGTTGATGCGCGATATCGCCAACGTTATGTAGATTTTATCATGAATGAGGACAGTAAAGAGATATTCAAAAAACGTTGCCGCATTACGTCTGCTGTTCGTCGTTTTTTTGAAAAGCACGAATTTTTGGAAGTGGAAACGCCAATGCTTCACCCGATTATGGGTGGCGCAAACGCTAAACCGTTTATTACACACCATAATGCCTTGGATATGGATTTATATTTAAGAATTGCGCCGGAGCTTTATTTGAAAAAGCTTGTCGTCGGTGGGTTTGACAGAGTTTTTGAAATTGGACGTAATTTCAGAAACGAGGGAATTGATAAAAATCATAATCCTGAGTTTACGGGGTTGGAAGCTTATCAAGCTTATGCCGACTATAATGATATGGCTGATTTGATTCAAAATCTGCTTCGTTTTGTGGCTCAGGAAGTGTTAGGAACGCAAATCTTAAATATTGGGGATAAAGAAATTGATTTATCAAAACCTTTTGTACGCAAATCTATTGTGGATTTGATTAAAGATAAAACCGGCATTGATTTGTTACAAGCAGAAACATTGGAACAAGCTCAGAAAATGGCTAAATCCATTGGGGTTGATGCCGGTGCTTGCAGCTGCTGGGGAAAAGTGGTGCAAGAAGTTTTTGATGAAAAGGTTGAAGCTTCTCTGATTGAGCCAACTTTTGTGATGGATATGCCTCGAGATGTGTCTCCTTTGGCTAAAACTCACCGTTCAAATCCTAGATTGGTTGAGCATTTTGATGCTTATTTAGGTGGTATGGAAATTGGTTGCGCTTATTCTGAATTGTCTAATCCGCTAGAGCAAAGAGAACGCTTTGAGGCGGAAGTTGCTGCTCGCGAAAATGGTGATGATGAAGCGCAAATGCTGGATGAAGATTTTATTAATGCGTTGGAAAACGGTTTTCCTCCATCCGGCGGTATGGGAATGGGAATTGACCGTTTGGCCATTTTGTTCACAGGTGCGGAAACTATTCGTGATGTGATTGCTTTTCCAACCCTAAGAAAGAAAGATTAGTTCTATGATAAAAAGTAGAAAAGGGCGAATATTTACTTTAACGTTATTGGGCATGGCTCTTGTTGAGGGTTTGGTTGTTGCTTATGATTTATTGCGTCCGAATGCTGAAAATTATGCCTTGGCTTCCACGGAAGAAAACGTTGAAAAGCGTGAAATTTTGGTAGAACCTTTTGTTTTTGAACCGCAAGCGCAAGCGGAATTTAAAACAAAAATAGATAATGTCAAAAATCGATTGAACGCATCGTTGATGAATGAAATTGTGGAAGTGAGTTCGGAGGCAACAGTAGAAAAAACGCAAACCGAAGAAAAAACGGAAGAGAATATCAAAAGTGCTTCAAAAGAATTAACCGTATCTAAAAATACTCTAAAAAAAAATAGCAATGGACCCTCCATTAGCGGTGGTCCGGTAATGGTGGCCGTTGTCATTGATGATATGGGTGTAAGTGTTCCACATACGCGTGATATTTTGAGTTTGGAACGGCCGATTACAGCTTCATTTTTAACTTATGGTGCTGCAAACCGAAAACAAGTTCTCGAAGCTAAAGACAAAGGGTTTGAAGTTATGCTTCATGTGCCGATGATGCCGCATGTAAAAGCAGATTTGGCACCGATAACTTTGTCGCCGGATATGTCGGAAAGTGAAATAAGAAATGATTTGGCGCAAATGCTTGACAGATATAAAGGGTTGGGTATGAAAGGCATAAACAATCACATGGGCAGCTTGTTTACGGAAGATGCTAAAAGTTTGGGGTATGTTATGCAAGAATTAAAGGCGAGAAATTTATTTTTTTTAGATTCTAAAACAACTGCAAAATCTGTTGGCGAAAAAATGGCGATTGAATATGGGGTGCCCTATATAGCTCGTGATGTGTTTCTAGATAATGAAAATGATTATAATTATATTATGAAACAGTTGCGCCAAACTGAAAAAATAGCGCATATGCGTGGGTATGCCGTGGCTATTGGGCATCCCCGGACGCAAACATATTTGGCATTGCGAGATTGGATGAAGGAGCTGCCGGAGCGTAAAATTCGTTTGGTTCGTTTAGGTGATTTAGTGCGAGAAGTAAATAAAAAAGCAGAAAATTGAAAAATTTTTGATTTTATGTAAAAAAGTTCTTGACCTTAGCAAAAAATACAAGTATATATGCGTATGTTCTTAATGAATGGTCCCATCGTCTAATGGTTAGGACATCACCCTTTCACGGTGGCAATATGGGTTCGAGTCCCGTTGGGATCACCAATACAAACGGCAGCCTGTAAGTTGGCTGCTTTTTCTTTTTAAATCAAGCGTTTAAGTGAGTTCGAAAGTCGTATTTTTGAAAATTGCGTTTTGGGAAATTTTTACGAACTCGTTTACGATGAAGTCTTTATTTTTCAATATATTAAGCGAGTTAGAATCTCGTTAGGCCTTTGGGATACTTTTTTATCGTCAATCAGACTTGAAGCAGTCTTAAAAGACAATTTTTGACGCCGACGATGATTTATTTTTACTCAAACAGTTGGGCGTCGGTAGCTATGGTATATTTCCAAACTATAAACTTAAAAGTATTTACTAACAGCCTGTCTAAATTGCTCTATAAAAAGTTTTTTGAAATATGAGGCATTATTTTGCTCATAAAATAGGATTATGGCCTTTTTATATTCAATTTCATCAACACTTCTATAGGAAAGAGGACAATAGTTATTCGCCAACAAAAGAGCATTCCCTAATATTCTGGATGTTCGCTTGTTACCGTCTTCAAAAGGTTGAATGTAAGCAATCATTAAAACAGTAATCAAAGCTTTTTCTATCGGATTATCGGTTTTATTTATTACTTCTATTAAATTTTTAAGGGCTTCTTTTATCTGATATGAATTATCTAAAGGTTTATAATTTGTTCCGACAATTCCGACCATCCCATTACGAATACCGGTCATCACATTTAAATCATTCACCAACAGTTTGTGAAGTTCTTCTATTTTAGCAACAGTCAGTTTTTTGTAGTATTCAGGTGCTTTTAATACAAAATCTAAAGCCTTTTTATGATTTAACACCATGTTGGTTTCTTCTTTGGTTTTACCTTTAGCGGAAATATTTTCATTCAACAAACGCTCGGTGTCTAAAAGAGTATAGGTGTTTCCTTCTATTTTTGATGACTTCCAGGCAAGTTCGACGGTTAACCTTTCAAATTCTTTCTGTAATAAGGTTGGCGATAATTTATTTCTTTTTTCAAGATAATCGGCATTAAGTTTTTCCAATTCGATTTTTTCTTTATTCGTCAACAAATCTTTCAATGCAGAAAAAATATCAAAATTAAATCCAACCGTACTGGGTAATCTTTCGTCCTGTTCCTTATCAAAATAGGTTTCAATATTTACGTCATTTAATAAGTTTGCTTTAACAGATGGGAAATAGACTGTTGCTTTAGCCTGACCTGATTTTTCAATATCACCATTTTCCAGAAGTAATTTTAAATCTCTGGTAATTGTCATTTTGGTTGCGTCATATCTCATTTTCGTAAGGAATAGTTCTATATCCTCGCGTTTTGATGTCGGATTATCTTTGATAAAATCAAGTATCAGTTCTTGACGTTTGTTATACATATCCGCTCCAATCGTAACATTTTGTTCATCTAATCGTAACATTTTTGTTACGATTGTCAATATTTTTTATAAATGCATATCACGTTGTTTCATAAATAAGGCGATATTTTGATTGCTACCGAACTATCCCGACTGGGGCGCAATTTACTTGAAGTGATGGGAATATTGCAAAAATGTCTGGAAAAAGACTGTCAGATCTTAAGGAAAACTATCGATTAGGTGCTGATATTCAAAGCAATTACTGAATTATGCAAAATCATTGAATTATAGTTTGAGATTATCGGTTTATCAAAAAAATGAACTTGCCAACAAATTTTATAAGCAAAATGAGTTTGAGGTCATCCGTGAGCAATTAGATGACGCTACCAATGAAAGAGAATTTTTAATGCAATGGCAAAAGAAGTAGTTTTCACTAAAAGGTTAAACAATGTTTGAAATCCGAACAAAGTTTAACATTTTTGATTACTTGCCTTGCGGAAAACTCCGTATTTATACGGGGATGAATGTTAAGGTGTTAGAATAACGTCGCTCCGCATTGAAAGTGTGGTCAAACTGCAAGGTTTGTAGCGTTGATAGTATCACCAGTTTACTGGTGGATATCTATTTATAATTTGCTGCGAATAATGGGGGCTAATAAATTTTCAAAAATTATCAGAGAAATTGATTCTTTTGATACTATTTACTTAAAAGGTAAACAATTAAGAATGCTTTAAAAAAGAAAGATGGCATCAACTACAAACAGACAACAGCTCTGCGTCAAAACGCTCAATGCAGTATATATCCATCTCTTCTGTAAAAATATGTGACATTAAAAAGGACGAAGAGGCAAGATGAATTGTTATGACAAGTTTTGTGATTATTGTTGACTAATTTGAGAAAATAGAGTATTTGTTAAATAGTTTTTTATTACTATTTAAATTTTTATGGTTATGGAAAAGCTTAAGTTTGTTGATTCTTCTTTTAAGAAAGTTTCTTCAAAGGCATCAGTAGAACGGCGTTTTGCTGTGGATTTGGGCGTTCGTTGTGGTTATGTCAAACGATGGTTGCCCATGGAAAATCTTCATTTTTTTGTATCTGCTAGCCCTTGGGCAAAGGGGATGGATAAAAATGAAACAGAAAAATTTATTCTGGCTTTAAAGCGCAAGAATCCTAAAGTGCAATTCAGCCTTCTCAACCTTGAGCAAATAGATAAATTGAATTTGCTTGGAAAAACGGAAGGTTTTCAAATTTTGAATTGTTGGACTTCAAGCTATCATCTTGATAAACATGGCCGATTAGAAGGTTTTTATTCGTTGAATGATGGTCAGCAAGTTATTGATTTTGGAAAGAACAAAACAGATGTGTATATCCTGTTTGGTTTTGCCCCAGAGCAAGAAAAACAAATAGTTTTTTCTGATTAAATTTTAGCACCTCTCTTCTTCTAGTACAGTTCAAATGTATAATGCGGAAGGGAGGTTTTTTGTAATTATTTAATTTGGCGGTTTTAATATACGGGTGTGAAAACATGAAAAAATTATTTTTCTTTTTAATACTGTTGCTGTTTTTCCCATTTGCAACAAAAGAAGAAAAAAATCTGACTTTTGGCCTTATAAACAAAGGCGAACCAATATATTTTTTTTGGGAGAGTGTTGGAACATCTCCAGCCTTTGGAGGATTGACCGAATATGTGCAGTTGCCAGAGGAAAGTGTAAAAATTATTGGATGGCACCGAGTTTTTCCGAAAGATATAAATTGGAAAGAAAAAAATACATATTGGTTGGATTTACCGCGAAAAGAATTAAACTACGCCGAAAAAAATGAGGTATTTTTTAAGAATCTTAAAATCCTTAGAGAACAGTATCCAGATAATCCTGTTATAATATATACCGGAATATATG
>JBNMLT010000010.1:0-15463 GCA_050874965.1 Alphaproteobacteria bacterium | reverse complement strand
TTTTTGAGACAGCGTAAAACCGCTTTAGATGCGCCGCTACACGCGGTTTCCTCTGGACGTTCTATGATTGAAATGCTCGGCGTCTTGGCCATTATTGGGGTGCTGAGCGTAGGTGGAATTGCCGGATACTCCAAGGCGATGGAAATGTATCGTTGGAATGAAGCCTTGGGACAATGGCGTTTACTTATAAATTTAATGAATATTTATGAACCTCAATTACATATCAATCATGATCCGGCTGAAGGTCGTGACATGATATCGCTTCTGCCAATTTTAAAAGCCACAGGAGATTTACCTGAAGAAATGTTTGTTGATAAAACAGATAGCTATATTGTTGATGCAATGGGAAGTACTCTTACTGTTTATGCTCATAACACTGGCTATTTTGGCATTGGCTCTTTCAATAAAAAAGACAATTACACGGCTTGCCGCCTATTTTTTACTATTGGCTCATACTATCACTCTATGATAGACGCCATTCAAATTTATACTAATGATCCCAACAGAGATCCTAATAATAAAGGGAAAAGCTTTATTGGAGATAAATATTGCGGCCCTGCCTCGTCGAATTGCTTAAAAGACTTAGGCGTGGCGCAAATCGCAGATTTATGCAAGAATAACAAAATTTGCAATGGCCTAACATCTTGTAATTATTTGTTGTATTGGTATCCATAAAAACTCATAGCATCCAACGCACCTTGCAAAATATAAGCAGCGGCGGACGCATCTAAAATTTTTTTTCGTTTGTCACGGGACATATCAACTTCTTTTATTAAAAATTTTTCAACTGCGGAAGATGATAGACGTTCGTCCCAAAAAATATAGGGCAAGTCAATTTCCGTAGCCAGTTTTTCGGCGAAAGATCGCACTTCTTTGGCTATTTCGCCTTCCTTACCGTTCATTTGCAACGGCAAGCCATAAACCATCCCTCCGATTTCTTTTTCGGCAATCACTTTTTTGAGTTCCGCCACATCTTTTTGCCACTCGCCACGATATAATATTTTATATGATGAAGCAATGCTTCGCCCCAAATCCGAAACAGCCAATCCCATTCTTTTGGAGCCGTAATCAATGCCGAGCAAAGCCTTATATTGTGGTAAAACTGTCTTAAATTCCGCTATATCCATATTATATTCCTTTATTGTTTCAAAGCTATGCGGATTAAGGATTGTTGTCAACTCAAAAATCACGGAATGCGGATTTTATAAATTTTAAAGTTGATTTTTCGCAAAGATAAGATGATAATTATAAGGTGATTTTTTAAGACACAACAAAGGATTATAAACACTATGATGACTAAAATCAGTTTTATTTTAGGTTTGTCTGTCATCAATTTTTTCATGTCAGACGCAAACGCTATGCCTAACCCGTGGGTTGATTGCGGCACAAATATGGCATGCGGAACAAAAACCGCAGGATTTACTTTTCCACTGCGAATAAAAAATTATACTGTCCGGGCTATGAAAGATATGCTGGAAATTCGCTTTCCGTTGGATAGTAAACGCAACGTGATTGTCCGCAAGTCCACAAGTTTTGAAACAGGCACGGATAAGAACGGCTTTATTGACATTTCCGGCGATTATAACAATTATCCAACAAATAAAATAGTAACCATGAAAAACGGGGTTGAATTTAGCGTCAGAGGCAATGAAAATGATTATAAAGTTGTCAATTTTGCCGCCGAAAGCGGATATTATTGCATTATGTGCGACGAGGGTCTACAGCTTGATGACTTGGAATACTTTTATAATTTGCTAAAAGAAGCCGAATCCCCTAAATAAAAACGTTTCATAACTTATATTACAATCATGTCCATAAATTCTTTTTTATCTTTACTATTTAGACTAATGCGTATATGTTAAACACAGTTAAAATTTTAATTAATTCTAAGGGTAAAAGCAATGAAATTAAAATATATTTTGGCTGCTCTCTTAACATTTATGATTTTTCCGGCTCATGCCGAATTAGAAATTGATGTTCGAGGCGCAACCCGTAATCCCATGCCAATTGCCATTCCGGAAATGATTGGCAACAACGGTAACTTTTTTACAAAAATCATTGGTAACGACTATGGTGACAAAGTTCGCGAAGTTTTGGCCGCCGATTTGGATAGAAGTGGTTTATTTAAGGTTTTGCCAACAAACAGCTATATTGAAACGTTGACCTCTATTGATCAACAGCCTAAATTTGTCAACTGGCAGGCCATTAAATCACAAGCTTTGGTGCAAAGTCAAATTGTTGAGCTTCCTGGTGAAAAACTACGTGTTGACTTCCGTTTATGGGATGTCGCTTCTGAACAGCAGCTTATTGGAAAATCATTTACAACAACAAAAAGCAACTGGCGTAGAATCGCCCATGTCGTTGCAGACGCGATTTATGAACGCCTGACCGGTGATAAAGGATATTTCAACACTCGTGTTGTCTATGTTTCTGAAACAGGACGCGCAACTCGCCGTATTAAACGTTTGGCAATGATGGATCAAGACGGTGAAAATCACAAATTTTTAACGGATGGCCGCAACCTTGTTTTAACACCTCGTTTTTCACCAAACATGCAAAAAATCACTTATTTGGAATATGTGGGAAATAGTCCGCGTGTTTATATGTTGGATTTAGACACAAACCGCCGTCAAGTTTTGGGCAACTTCCCTGGAATGACTTTTGCGCCGGTGTTTTCTCCGGACAGCTCAAAAGTTTTATTGAGTTATGCTAACCATGGCTCAACAAACATCTATGAAATGGATATTAAAACCCGTAAAACCAAACAAATAACTTATGGTAGCGCCATTTCAACTTCACCAAGCTATTCTCCAGATGGGAGTAAAATTGTGTTTAACTCCGACCGTGGCGGCAATCAGCAACTTTATGTTATGAATGCCGATGGTAGCGATGTTCAACGTATCAGCTTTGGCAAAGGACGCTATGCTACTCCAGTTTGGTCTCCACGTGGTGACTATATTGCTTTCACCAAAATGGCAAATGGTGCGTTTTATATTGGCGTGATGTATCCGGATGGCTCTGGTGAACGTTTGCTTGCTGATGGTTATTTGGTTGAAGGACCAACATGGTCGCCAAACGGACGTGTTTTGATGTATTTCCGCCAAGATCGTGGTTCTCCGGTACGTTTGTACAGCATAGACTTAACTGGTTATAACGAACGCCGTATTGTGACACCGGCTGAAGCCTCTGATCCGGCATGGTCTCCATTGCTTCCGTTATAAAATAACTTAAGCAAACAATATTGAAAAAGCGGTTCATTTAAAACCGCTTTTTTTGCAAATAAAATTAACTTCTTGATAAACAATTTTTGCTATATTTTTAACATAAGTATTTAACAATTTTTATGAAAGGAAACAATTATGACGGCAAAACGTTTTATGTTAAATGAAACCAGTTATCACGGTTATGGCGCTAAAGACGAAGTGATTACCGAAGCTAAAGCTCGCGGTTTCAAAAAAGCGCTGATTGTTACTGACGCTGATTTGGTTAAATTTGGTGTGGTTAAAAAAATTACTGATTTGTTGGATAAAAACAATATGGCTTATGCGATTTATGACAAAGTAAAAGCCAATCCAAGTGTAAATGTGGTCAAAGAAGGCGTAGCGGCTTTCAAACAAGCCAATGCCGATTATATGATTGCCATTGGCGGCGGGTCGCCTCAAGACACAGCCAAAGGCATTGGCATTATCATAAACAATCCTGAATTTGCCGATGTTGTTTCTTTGGAAGGTGTTGCCCCAACAAAACATAAAAGTATTCCGGTCATTGCTATTGCCACAACAGCTGGTACAGCGGCAGAAACAACCATTAACTATGTGATTACAGATGAAGAAAAACGCCGCAAGTTTGTTTGTGTAGATCCTCATGATATTCCGGTTGTGGCTATTGTAGATCCGGAAATGATGTCTTCCATGCCTAAAGGCTTGACGGCCGCAACCGGTATGGATGCCCTTACCCACGCAATTGAAGGCTATACAACTTTAGCTGCTTGGGAATTAGCCGATACCTTAAATCTAAAAGCTATTGAAATTATTTCTCGCTCTTTGCGTAAAGCGGTTGAAAATGATCTTCAAGGACGTGAAGACATGGCTCTTGGACAATATATGACCGGTATGGCTTTTTCCAATGTTGGTTTAGGCGTTGTTCATGGCATGGCTCATCCTTTAAGCGCTTTTTATAACACGCCGCATGGTGTGGCAAATGCTGTTTTGTTGCCATATGTTATGGAGTTTAATGCGCCGTACACAGGTGAAAAATTCCGTGAAATCGCCCGTGCCATGGGAGTTAAAGGAGTTGACAATATGACACAAGAAGAATACCGAAAAGCGGCTATTGAGGCAGTTAAACAACTCAAAAAAGATGTCAATATTCCGGAAACACTAAAAGATATTAATGTAAAAGAAGAAGACTTGGAAGCTTTGTCCGAAGCGGCTATGGCCGATGTTTGCACTGGGGGCAACCCTCGTCCTTGCTCAAAAGAATTGGTTTTTAAAGTTTATAAAAAAGCTTTTCATGGTAAATAACTTTAGATAACCCTTTATTTATCCCCAAAAAAATACACTGATCTTAAGAACAGTGTATTTTTTATTACTTTAGATGTTTTCTATAAATTTTCATCAATTGATTTTATTTCTTTTGATGAGTTTTCCTTAGAAGGTAAAGGATTCTCATCTGTTGTCGTCACAACTTTATCTTCTAAAACATCCATTAACTTATCCAAATCAGAAGTTTCATTATTTTCATAACCAGACTTATTTTCGTCCGTGTTTGCCTCTGTTTTTGGTTGAACTAATTTATTAAACAGTTCTTCGCCACTCTTTTTCAAAATGTCTTCTGTTTTTTCAGCACCCTCTCCTGCTTTATTCTTATCTTTGTCATCTTCTTTGTTTGCATCTGTTGTAGCGCCTATGCCAAGACTTTCACTTTTAGCTTTCAAATCATCAAACCATTTTTCCGGAATTAAATTTTTAATTGGCCCCGAAGCGTCTTCCGCCAATTTGAAGTATTTTGATTCGGCAAAAACACCTTTCTGAGATTCTTCCGGTATTAAAGATGAAATCATAATTTGAAGCAAAATAACAATTAAAACACCACGGAATATGCCAAAAATAAAACCTAAAATTCTATCTAAAGCGCTTAACTTGCTAAAACGAATCTGCGTGCTGATTTTATCTGACGCCAATACCCAAAAAACACAAAACAAAATTAAAATAACCATGCCAGAAATCAAATTTGACAGCACTTCAGAAGCAATATATTTCCGTGTAATCGGATCAACTATCGGCAATAAATAATAAACAGAAACAGCCGCTAAAATCCATCCGGTTATGGACAACAACTCTTTTGTTGCACCCCGTGCCAAAGCTACAAGCGCTGATACGCCGACAATCACCAAAAAGACCACATCCAAATTGTTTAATTGCTCCATTTTTTGCTCCTAATTAAACCAGTTAATCAAACGATGAACATTACCTATTTCATAACACGACAGTTCATAATTTTTTTCTTTTTTATCCTTACCAAACGATGGTGGCACAATCGCACTAACAAAACCTAGCTTATGCGCTTCTTTCATACGTAAATTAGGTTGATTGATCGCTCTGATTTCTCCAGACAATCCTATTTCGCCAAAAACGACCATATCCGCCGGCAATGGTTTATTGGTCAAGGATGAAATCACAGCCATCGCCACAGCCAAATCTGCCGCTGGCTCAGTTATTTTTAACCCCCCAGCAATGTTCAAATAAACATCGTGCGAACTAAAATTCATACTGCAACGAGCTTCTAAAACGGCCAAAATCATTGAAAGCCTATTAGAATCCCATCCAACCACCGCGCGTTTTGGCGTGGAATAGCCACTTGGACTAACTAATGCCTGAATTTCGACCAACAGCGGGCGAGAACCTTCAATTCCGGCAAAAACACAAGATCCTGAAATGTTGCCTTGTCGTTCGGCTAAAAATAGAGCCGATGGATTTTCAACTTCAACCAATCCCTTGTCTTGCATTTCAAACACGCCAATTTCATCCGTTGCGCCATAACGATTCTTCACAGCCCGTAAAATCCGAAAATGATGACCTCGCTCGCCTTCAAAATAGAGCACCGTATCAACCATATGTTCCAATACACGCGGACCAGCAATTTCTCCTTGTTTTGTAACATGTCCTACTAAAAACAAAACAAATCCCTTGCGTTTAGCCAATTTAATCAACTCATAGGCACAGGCTCTGACCTGTCCCACGCTTCCAGGAGTAGACTCCACTTCATCTAAATACATGGTTTGAATGGAATCAATAATCACAACTGCAGCATCTGTTTTTTCTAAAGTTGTAATGATATTGCGTACATCTGTCGCGCTGGCCAAATTAACCGGACTATCGGACAAACCTAAGCGACTCGCTCGAATCCTCACTTGATCAATAGCCTCCTCGCCTGAAATATAATAACAAGGATAATGTTCACTTTTGTTTGCTAATCCGGCGCAAACTTGCAGCAATAAAGTTGATTTGCCAATTCCTGGGTCACCGCCAACCAAAATCACCGAACCGGGAACAAGACCGCCACCAGTAACACGATCAATTTCTTTTATATTGGTTTGTAACCGGGCATATGCGCTCTGTTCGCCTTTCAGTGGCACAAAATCGATTATTTTTCCCTCTTTACGCGGATTTATTTTTGAAAAGCCATCATTTTTTTGCACTTCTTCAACAATTGTGTTCCATTCGCCACAAGCATCACACTTTCCTTGCCAACGCGGATACGTTGTGCCACAATTTTGACATACAAATAAACTGGTGCTTTTCTTTGCCATTGCTTATACTTCCATTTTTATCGGCCCCTGAGAGTTGCCATGAATAAACTGCTGCAAATATGGATTTTCAGATTTATCCATTTCCTTAACTGTTCCTGACCAGATGATTTTTCCTTGATAAAGCATGGCAATTCTGTCAGCAATCTTGCGTGCGGAAGCCATGTCATGTGTGATCGTTAAAGTCGTTGCGCCCAATCCTCTTGCCGATTCAATAATTAAATCATTAATAACATCAGCCATAATCGGATCCAAACCTGTTGTAGGTTCGTCAAAAAAGATTATTTCTGGACGACTGATAATAGCGCGCGCCAACCCCACACGTTTTTGCATTCCTCCGGAAAGTTCCGCCGGTGACAAATCAGCCACATCCGGTGCCAATCCTACTTGACGCAACACCCGAATAGCCGAAACTTTTGCCTGTTTGCGGGATTTTTCACCTTTTTGTAACAAGCGAAACGCCACATTTTCCCAAACGCTTAAACTATCAAACAGCGCAGCACCTTGAAATAGCATTCCCATTTTTTCATGAATATCTTTTTTGGTTCCTACCGTCTCTTCATCATCAATTTTTATGGAGCCACAATCCGGTGTTAATAATCCTTGAATGCACTTTATCAGCACAGATTTTCCTGTTCCGGAACCACCAATAACCACCAAAGATTCCCCTTTTTGGATATCTAAATTCACGCCGTCCAGCACTTTCTTTTTACCAAATGCCTTATAGAGATTGCGAATTTCTATTTTATTTTCACTCATAGCGCCCCTTATTTCGAAAAAAAGATTTCTGTTATCAAATAGTTAAAAATCAAAATTAAAATAGAAGATGATACAACGGCATTTGTTGTTGCTTCACCCACGCCTTGCGCACCTCCTTTTGAACGATAACCGTGATAACAACCCATAACTGAAATAATAAAGCCAAAAACACCAGCCTTAACCATGCCTGAAATAACATCAAGCGCCTGTAAATTTTGCACGGTAGCATTAATGTAATTGGCAGGATTAAAATCAAGTTTGTACACGCCAACAACATACCCGCCAAAAATGCCAATAATATCTCCAAACAAAACCAGTAGCGGCATAACGATAATCCCCGCCCAAAGTCTAGGCGCCATTAAATAGCGAAACGGATTAGCCGACAATGTCACTAAAGCATCAATTTGCTCTGTTACGCGCATTGTTCCGATTTCAGCAGCCATGGCCGCGCCAATTCTTCCAGCAACCATTAACGCCGACAAAACCGGAGCCAATTCACGCGTCACAGAAATTAAGACAACTGTTGCCACAGCACTTTCCGCCCCAAATTTAGAAAATCCGGAATATGTTTGGATGGCTATAACCATACCCGCAAATAATGTGGTTAAGCCCACAACCGGCAAAGAATAAAAACCAATATTCAAGAACTGTGTCACAAACAGCTTTATGTAAAACGGCGGTACAAAACAATTATAAACCGATTTAGCCACAAACCGCGTAAACGCTCCCAATTCTAAAATAAATGAAAGCAATGGTTTTCCCAGTAATTGCAAAAACGCTTCCAAATTTTTTTTTAACATATTTTTCCAAACACCTTTAGTTATTATTAATCAGATTATTTTTTAATTTAACGATAATCTTTTCTACAATTGTCATGTCATCAGCATACAAATCTATTGCCGGAATTTCAACACCTAAAATATTTTCAGATTTATTTTTTGGAAAACGCTCCAAATTTTGCTTTGTTTGCACCAAATTAACCAACAAACTGATTTCTGCTTCCGGAACAAATTTATAATTAGAAATTCCCACATTTCTAATTTCCAATAATCCAGCAATATTTGCGGAAACCTTGCCAAACAGCTTGTTTTTCCGCTTTTCCAACAAAACAACATCATCTGCTACCAGCACCGCATCTTTATTTTCTATAAATTTTAGCGCCAGCTCGGATTTGCCACAACCTGATTTACCGCTAAATAAAATTCCTTTTTTTTGCCACACCACTAAAGAGGCATGCATTGTGCATAACTCAAACATTTTCTAATCGTTTCTCTTTAGCGGCATCATTTGTTGAAATTGTTATTTTACGGCCTTCCGGCACCATTTCTATTTTTACCTGCCACATATTGCGCGGAGAAAAAGACGCCATGCGTTCCGGCCATTCTACCAAACTTACACCGGAATAAAAAGCTTCTTCCACTCCTAATTCAAAAATTTCAGAAGGTTTCTCTAATCGATACAGGTCATAATGATAAATATCAAACGCCTCGGCGCTATATATTTGCAATAATGTAAACGTGGGACTTGGAACTTCATTGGCTCCTGTTAATTTTTTTATAAAAGCACGAGCAAAAACACTTTTACCCACACCCAATGTTCCGTTTAGAGCCCAAATATCGCCCTGCACGCTTATTTCTGCTAACTTTTCAGCCAACGCTTTTGTATCAGCCTCGCTATGTGAAACAAAAATTTTTTCCATTAAAACCATCCATCAAAATTAAACCAATCAGAATCTTTGCTTTCAAACTTTACATCAGCTTTGCGTTTTTTCAACTCTCGCCAATCACTTGGTCGATAGAATCGCCCATTCCACATTCCTTTAAGATTTTCTCTGGCTTGCTGTTCATACGGCTCATATACATTTGTATTTTTATTATAGGCCACGGCCCAACCGGCACTAACGATTGCCGCGGCAATATCATATTGACCTAAAAAACAGACACCGGTTGCCCGGTGTTGCACAATATCTCCGATAACATTACATTTCACAGATTGCCCCTGCAACCAATCTTGCAACCAAGTAATAGATTTTTTTCCGCAAGAATAGGATATTCCTCGAATATTAGAACACGTTTGCTCAGGATTTGGCGCATCAATGCCCAATAATTGCACATAGATTCCTTTTATTTTTAAAACACTTCCGGTAACGACTTGCGCCTTTCCTCTTAAAACCGGATAATCCAAAGGATCAAAATTTTTTATTTGTTTTGAAGATGAATTTCCTTCAAAAAGTCTGGAAAGCTTGGACAATATTCCACCAGCATTTGTTACTCTTTCCGCTTTTTCATCAGCAGATGGATTAATAGAATCTAGCTCGGCTGGCGCTTCAGCAACTTGTTTTTGTGTTTCACTCACTGTACTTTCTTGAGCTGAATCAAATAGACTTGACGCACTATTTAAAGTTTTATCCAAACTATTGTTTGAGCCAATTATCCCTAAACAATATAAAATAAATAAAACCACGCCGCCGATGATAGAAAAAGTCAGCAAAAAGCTCATGGCTGTCCACATTACTTTAAATAAAATGTACAGAACAATAAATCCCAAAACAACACCAACGAACCCCATTCCTTGTAATGAGGTGCTATCGCTTTGTGTGCCTGCGCCTCCAAAATACATTAGAACAACAAATAAAATGCATAGAATTATTTTTTTAAAAAAGAACATGGACTCTTTATCCTCTAATTATATTAAAAATTATTAGAACATATATTCATTTTATATGCAAGCTATTTGTAAAGTTTAGGCAAAGGTTCCTGCGCTGTTTTGGATTTTTTAGATAAATGACATGATTTTACAATTTTCAAAATTGTCTTTGCATCCAATTCCATGTTTTTATCACCATATAATGATTGATTCAGCAAATGTAATTGGCGACGAAACTCATCTTCATCCACATTTTCAGACAAATCATTCAAATTGCAAATTTGCGCCTCACAAAACTCTTCATTTCCCCATTTCAGCAAATCATCCCGCAAAGCTCGGTAATCTTTGAGTTCTAAATCTTTAGATATTATTTTGCACCACGCTGAATTATTTTTTTTGCTTTCTGATTTTTTATACATGGATTTATTTTGTAAAACACGACTAAACAAAAGTCCCATTACAAAAGCGCCCACAAGGTAAAATATCATCATTTTTAATGAAAAAGTTTCTACTTTTTCCGTTTTTTGTTTTAATGATGCTTCTTCTGTTTTTTCTGGTGTGGTAGTTTCTTTTGAAGACGTCTCCGGTGTTTGTTTTTCTAATTCTTGAATTGCTCCTTCCACAAAAATTTTTTCAGCAGGGATGTTTGCTATTTCAATTTTTTTAGTCTTTACATTAAACCAAGGTAATTTAATTTCAGGTAAAATTTGTTCTCCCCCTTTTTGTGGAATATAAACAACTCGAATCACTGATTGAGAAACGATTTTTCCATTATGAATTTCTGACGTTAATTGAGGATTTTCCGGATATTGTTTAAAACTTTCATTTGATGAAAAATCCAATTCAGGCAATTGTGTTTCATCAACACCAGATGCAGTTATAACAATTTCACGTGCAATCGTTTCGCCAATCTTGAACAAAGGCTTTTTTTGTTCCCAAAACGCTTGAAGTTTCAGACTTTCCGCAGGAATCCACCAATCATTTTTCCATTCAGAAACAATTGGAAGGATTTTTATTTCAACCGGTTTTGTATATAATTCAACAGGTTTCTTAACGCCGAACATATCGTCAAAATCCATGCTCATCATCTGAAATAAACTATTAAAACCTTGTTGCAAAACAGGTGCTTTTCGCACCATTTCCGAACTGACATAAAATCCATTAATTTTGACAGAAGGAATACTCAATAATCCATTTTTTTGTGGAAACAAAGCATATTGAAAGCGGATTTCTCTTTCATTATTTTGCTGTAAAATTTTTGGATTTCCCAATGGTTTAATAATCCAATCCGTTGTTGTTCCAAATTGCGGTTCGGAAGTTAATTGCAACCCCAACTTTTCACGAATTACAACCTCTGCATTAATTTCTTGTTGCATGTAAGCCTGTGTTTTATCAACTGTTAAATCAACCGAAAATTTTGCCGATTCAGCCAAAGTGTTATCATTTTTCACATTAGTATTGCGGCCTTTTTTATGTAATAAAACATTTGTTCCCGCCGGTAAAATATTGACACTTAACGGCTGTGATTTATTTTTTCCAACCGAAATTTCTGGAATGGTGATTTTTCCCTCATGTTTAGCAATTAATCCAATATCCCAATCGTATCGGCGAAAAGTTTGTCCATTTATAATGCTCACTTGAGAAGAATTTGATGTAGAATAAATCGAAAAATCTTGCTGCAAGGCGCTTAAATCCGGCTGTAATGATCCCCCATCAGCGCCATCATACGTCAAATTTAGATTAAATACTTCGCCCAGAGGAATTTCTGTATTGTCAATTTCAGCCACAAGACTTTGCGCTTGCAAACTGCCTGACCAAAACAAAAACGCCATTATATATTTTAAAATTTTTTTCATAACAACCTCTCTTTATTTTTCATATCTCTTTCGGGCGTATTCTTTTTGAATAAAAGCTCTCAACAATCCACCTTTATCTTCTGGAATCTGCCTAAATTTTTGCATTTTAGCTTTAATTTTTTCGCGATTATCATTTTGATTGTTATCACCGCCACTCACAGACAATTTTGTTTCTTCATTTTTTTGAGGATCTTTGTCTTCTTTAATATGGGAAACATCGTGTTTAACCTCATGTTCTTTATTTTCCTTTGTTTCACCTTTTGACTGATTTTGAGATTGTTCGGTTGAAGCATTGCTTTCTCTATTGTCAGAAACTTCATTTTCCTTTGATTGAGATGTTGTTTCCGATGATGGCTGTTTTGAAGATTTATTTTCTTTCGCCTCCCCCACACTCCGCTCTTCAGAATTTTCTGTTTGAGACTGATTTTCTTGGCGGTCTGTCATTGAAGAATCTTGCTTTTCATCTTCATTTTTCTGTGAATTTTCACTTTTCTCCTTCTGTTGTTCTTCATTTTGCTGAGAACTTTCTTTATTCTGTTGCTCGTTTTGTTTTTGATTTTTCTGCTGATTTTGCAGTTGCTTTTGTTGCTGATTTTGCTTTTGATTTTTTAAATATTCTAAATTAAATTTGGCATCCGGAAAGTCTTGTTTTTTTTGTAAAGCTTCTTCATATTTTTTTATCGCTTCATCAATTTTACCCATTTTTGCCAACGCATTACCTTGATTATACAGCGCTTCCGCATCATCATCCTTTAAAAAATTTTGATAAGCTGTGGCGTAATCACCTTTTTTATACAGTGCGCTCCCTTTCCAGCGATGATCTGTAAATTTATCTGCCGCAACCGCATAGTCTTGTTTTTCAAAACTTTTCATTCCCTCTTGATTGTCATTTAAAAACCAACCGGCTGTCGCTGTACCAGAATATGCACCTAATAGACAAAAGATAAAAAGAAAAATCAAGCCACGCCGAAAATAACCTAGCAACAAAACCAATGGCCCCCATAAAAAATACCATCCATTATCCACCCAAACCGTTTGCATATTTTGGCTTTGCTTAATTTCTTTCATTGTGACATTATTAATGTTATCGACTAAAGAAGACAAAGATTGGTTATATCTCAAATATGCACCATTTCCTTTGTTTGCCACCATTTTTAATTTATCATTTTCAACTGAATTCATGTTGATAATATTAACATCAAATCCTTCATGAGATGCTTTTGCCGCACTTTCCAAAACTTTATCAAATCTTTCGCCAATGTTTGACGTTAAGACAATTATATTGCCTTTTGAAAATCCAACATTTTTCATTCGTTCAACTGCCAAATCAACAGCTCTGTCCAATCTATCACCGTCTTGCGGCATTATGTCCATTTCCAAAGCAGGCAATAAATTGTCTATAATGGCACCATCTTCAGACAAAGGTGTTATAACAAACGGCTCTCTGCTATATACAATTAGCCCGCTTTCCGTGTTTTTTAAGGTTGCGGTCAAATCCTTAATCACATATTTAGCCCGAGAAATTCGGTTAGGAGAAACATCTTTCATCCACATTTCTCCAGACATATTCAATAAAATCATCACCGGATTATCAACGCTTAACGCCGGATTATCTTTTTTGATCCAAGTTGGTCCAGCCAAAGCTACAACTAAAAACAAAGCGGACAGCGGCACGCAATATTTTAAATAGCTACTTTTTTGTCCTGAGCCTTTAACTAATAAAAAATTCAACAAATTTTTATCACAAACTTTACTCCATGCAGACTGAGCATAAGTTTTTCCCACCATACCAAATAGTAAAACCGGTATAACTAAACCTATCAACCAATATGGACGTAAAAAATGAAAATCTTGCCACCAAGTCATGCTGTTTTTCCTTTTTTTGACGCAAAAAACAATAAAATCAACAAAACCAAAGCTGCCACCGCAGGGTAAGGATACAATTCCTTAACTTCTTGCACATAACGGCCTTCACTTATTTGAGGTTCCATTTTATCTATTTGATTATAAATTTGAAATAAAGAGGCAATGTCTTTTGCTCTAAAATAATTTCCTTTGGTTTCTTCAGCCAAAGCCTTCAAGCCTTCTTCATCCAGTCCAGAATTTACTGGAATTGAAAACAATCCGCCAAAAAAGCTCTCTGTATCACTTCCAACACCAATCGTATATATTTTTACACCCTCCTCTTTTGCCAAGGCTATCGCTTGTGGTAATGACAAACTACCATCATTATTTTCCCCATCTGTCAGCAAAACAATAACTTTGTTCTCCTTTTTTTTATCATCAGAGGCCAAAGTTTTTAAAGCAAGACCGACAGCATCGCCGATAGATGTTGAATTTCCAGCCATTCCGGCTTCCGCAGTCCATAAAATTTCTTTAAGCGATTTTTTATCATATGTTAAAGGAGATTGCAAATAAGCTCTGGTGCCAAACAAAATCAAGCCCATTCTATCCGATGCGCGTTTATCAATAAAATCGTTAACAACATTTTTAACAGCCGTCAAACGGTCATATGTTTTTTTCTGATATTGAAAATCTCTTTCACTCATTGAATTGGAAATATCCACCACCATTAAAATATCTCGCCCATCATTTTTGACAGGAATTGGCTTTCCAACCCATTGCGGACGAGCAACCGCGCAAACCAAAGTAAGCCAAAGTATAATCAACAAAATTGCTTTTCCCCAACTCAACAAATGAGTTTTATATAAAGTTGCTCGACCACTGTTGTTTTGTATTTGTTTTATATCTGTTAAAAATGGTATTTTTAAGGCATCACCATATTTTTTCTTTATCGGCGCTATCACAAAATAAACAACAATCGGCAACAACAAAAGCCAAAAAGCTTGCGGACAGGCAAAATGACTTATCATAAATTTTCTCCTATCCATCTTTGACAAAACAAACGTAAATCTTTGATATTTTCTTCTGAAAAAAGTGAACTGGATTTGGGTGCATATGGCGCATTTTCCAAAAGTCGCGCAGTTTGTTCTGATAATTTTATTTTAGCGTGTTCATTTACGAAATTTATCCAATCTTGCCCAGATAGAGCCACCGCCTCCGGATACCGACCAATGCAAATTCTTCGCAATAATTCAGACATTTTTATTGCCGAAACAGCCGTATTATTTGCAGCATTTTGCTTTAACAAATACTTTGCATATATTTTTCTGCTGTTTTTTCTTATCCAGAGCAAAGTTTTTATTAAAATGACAAAAACAATGCAACCACAAAGAATCCACCACCAACCGGATGCCAACGGAAAAATTGAAACACCCTCCAGCGGCAAATGAATATCTTTCAATTCTGGTAAATTATCCATTTTTCAGACCTCTCCTATTTGCTATAAAATTTAAGATTTATAATTGCCAATATCAAGATGCTTGTTTAGAAT
>JBNMLT010000009.1:0-15511 GCA_050874965.1 Alphaproteobacteria bacterium | reverse complement strand
TGACAAGACTCCGTTTTCCGTCATTCTCGGGCTTGTCCCGAGAATCTAGATCCTCGGGACGGGCTAAATGCCACGCCCGAGGATGACAAAAGAGAGAGTGTATCTGAATATGTGTTTTTAGTCGTTCCAAAAGTGCGGCGCATTGGCACACAACATCCAAGCCCTTGGTAAGGCTCCGTTTCCCGCCATACTCGGGCGTAGAAATATCCACATCCTTTCCGTCATACTCGGGCGTGACCCGAGTATCCAATAAAGGAGAATGTTTCATATGGATTCTCGGGATAAACCCGAGAATGACGTTTGAAAGGTGTTTAGCATGGATTCTCGGGATAGACCCGAGAATGACGTTTAGAGTGTGTTTGAGAATGCTTGTGCTTAACCCTTTATTCCCGTCATACTCGGGCGTAGAAATATTCACACCATTCCCGTCATACTCGGGCGTGACGAACAGTCTGACCCGAGTATCTAGATTATCGGGACAAGCCCGATAATGACAGCTTTGAAAAGCTGACTCAAATTTTTCCAAAAAGTGGCGAAAACCGCGTGTGGAAGTTTTAAAACGCTCTGAAATCGAATGTCTAGGATTTACAGAGAGAGAGAGAGAGACCTTTGCTAAGCTTTTTTTTCATTGATACAATCCTTGCCTTTCAATAATCTTTTTTTATTATAATTGTCAATCAATCATAAGTAAAGTCTAAATTAAAAAACAAAGGTCTATTTTCCGGCAAGTATGTTTGTAAACAACTCGTGCACGGTTGGAATATGTCCGTTGGCATACAAAGGATCCAAACCAAAACGATACACATTGTGTCCAGCAAAAGCCAAATTATTTTGCACATCTCCTTTGTGGCCTATTTCCATTAAAGTATGGTGAATGCAGTAGGTGCGTGGATCCGGTATTTTACCGGTTGTTCCATTGGCGCGTGACCAGCAAGAAAATTGGCATTGCGCCAGGCAGCCGACACAGTGCGCGCGTTGTTGCTGCATTTCCATCCATTCATTCGGTGTCAAAAATACCAAAGTCGAATCTGGTGTTTCTTTAATTACAGAATATCCGGCTTGCTGCTGTTCTTCTACATGTTTTAATGATGCTGCCGCCACATATACGGTTTTTCCTTCTGATATTTTTAGAGGTGTGTCCAGATCTGTCGTGGATTGTAAATTATAAGGAATTTCGGCGGCTTTACGGCGCATTAAGTTAGCTAAAAAGTGATTCTTGATGGCCGATGAATAGAAACCTGTCGGGCTGAATTTTTGTAAAATAACATCGCCTTTTTTAGTATTCAGCATCAGCTTTTTCCAAGCGTCGCTAATCGGGCTTTCTTGGGTAACCATGGGGCGTGTGCCAAATTGAAAAGCCACATTGCCCAATTCAGGATTATTGATGTAATCTTGCCAATCTGCCAAACTCCAAACACCGCCGGCAATAATTATTGGCAATTCAGGCAAGCCCAAATCAATCAGAGCTTTACGCAAAGCAACCAATCTTTCATACGGCCGCTGCGGTTCAAGTGGATTTTCGGCATTAGACAAGCCATTGTGTCCGCCGGCAAGCCAAGGATCTTCATAAACTACACCGCCTAAAAATTCGGCATAATTTTTAAATGAACGTTTCCATAAAATTTGCATAGCCCTAGCCGATGACACAATCGGATAATAATAGACGCCGTGCGCTGAAGCAATTGCGCCCAGATTGTAGGGCAGACCGGCACCGCAAGTTACGCCATGAATAAGTCCTTTCGCACCTTCTAAAACACGTGTGATAACTTCTTCGGAGTCTGCCATTTCCCACAGCATATTGATGTGAATTCGACCGTTGTTGCCGGCTGTTTCGTGGGCAATCTGCGCCTGCGAAATTCCTCCTTTTATGGCATATTCCACCATTTCACGGTGACGTTTTTCTCGAATTTTTTCATGAAACACTTCGGAAATTTCGTTGCCATTTTCATCCAGTGCCGTTGGGCTGACCATAGAAATGGTGCCGACTCCGCCTTCTTTGGCCCAGGCGCCGGAGCTTTTGCCATCGGTGCCGTTAATGCCTTTTCCACCTTCTACCAGCGGAAAAACTTCCGCACCGGATAATTTTATTTTTTGGAGTTCTTTCATCAGTTCCTCTATTTCAAAAAATTTAACTATTAGAAATATAGAACGAATTGCGAAAAAAATAAAGTAGGCACTTTTAAGTGGTATAGTTTCTCAAAGGAAACAATCGGACTATTGCGCCAGCTTGAACAAGTCTAATGAGATGTTGTTAAAAGATAAAAACGCTATGCCCAAACAGATAAAAGCATATATTTGCAGCATACTCAAAATATTTTGATTTTTGGTTTCAGGTAGATATTGCGGAATTAAGGCGAGAATTTTTTTAATGCCGGCGGTGGCAAATAAAATGAGCATAAGTTGCATAAAAATGCCGATATTCTTAAAAAAAGCGCTGAATGGAGATATTATCTTAAACAAAAATGTAAAAAATAACAAATACACAGCCAGAAAAATATGGTAACTTTGATTTATGATATATTGCGTTTTTTCTTGTTTTTTGTGCTGTTCGGTAATTTTTTCAGTGGTTAAGGAATTGATGTCTAGGCCACGAATCGTTTTGGGCTCTTCTTTCTGTTTTTTTAGGCTATCTAGATTGGCTTTTAGCTTTTCATTGATCATACACAGACCGCATCCTTTGGGGGTAAAATAAACGTGATTAGGGTCTTTTTTGCACTGTTTTAAGTGTTTTAAAATATATTCCAACTGAGATTGCCATTCTAAGGCGGATGGACGTTCATTTCCTTTAGTAAAAGCTCTCTCAAATAAGGTCATGGTTGTTTTATCAAAATAATCATGGATACTGTAAGGATGAGGCGCTTGATAGGTATCCGGCCAAATACCGTAGGCATAGTGATAGTTGGCAATGCGTTCTTGAATAGACAGCATTAATTCTTTTTTGTTGCGAGGTGTGCCGGAAAAAGGATGTATGCCTTCATTCAACAATTTAAAAATAATAACCGCCAAGGCAAATTTGTCTTGTTCTTCACCCATGTTTTCGCAAGTTTCATTCATGCCTTCGGGGTAGATGTATTCTTCACTGACGTATTCAGCCGGATAACGTGCGTTGTTTTCACCTTTAATCGAAAAACCATCACAGTCGAACATGGCCACCAACATTGTTTTTTTGTAAATGGAAACGTTTGAAGGTTTTAAGTCAATGATATAGTGTCCACAGGCGTGTAGAGCCGCCACAACAGAAGTGATGTTATACGCGGCAAAAATTCGGTCTATATAGCGTTCGGATAAACCAAGTTTCCGTCGAACGGCTTTTTGAATTAAATGGTCTAAAGACACGGCTTCTTTGGTGTCTATAAGTGGCATTAAATAGCCCATGCAATAACCTTGCTTGTCTTCTAAAAGGGCAAGGGGCCATGCTATTTGAATATATTCTGTACCTTCGTTGCTGATGGTTGGAATATTAGGCTTGTTGTGGAGCATGGCTTCCAGTTTTTTGCGATTGCTTTCACTTTTTTCGTTGGAATGAAAAATTTTAGCCACAATTTTGGGCTGATTGACCACTTCAAAAATTTTTCCTGCGGCACCACCCTTATTCAGCATGTTGCCTAAAAGAATTTCTTCGTGTTTTCCGTTTGGATACAGTGCTAAATAAGATGAATTTTCAGTCATTACAGTTTTGCCCATAAAATTGTTTTGTCATCAGCGTTTATGCGTTGCGCTCGACTGTTGTTTAAGGTGTTGCGCAAAGCAGCTTCCGCGTAGGTCTTGCGGGGTTCATTTTCTAAATAATCTATAACGGGAATGAGAAAATTTCGGCGTATTTTATAAAAATCATTGGAAAAGGCAAAGCCGGTCACACCATCAGTCATTAATAAAATACGATTAGCATTTTCAAAATTTGTAAAGCGGAGACAATCTTTCCAATCATCCATGGTGTAAAAATAAGTTTCACAAGAAAAGGCTCCGTTTTCCGGTTCGGATATAACAAAATTTTCATATTTTTCTTTTTGAAACGCAATGCCGGCACCGTCGCCAATGTGAAAAAACACACCCTTGTTTTTATAATAAAACACACCAACCAGTGTTGCGGAAAAATTGATTAAATCCGCGGGGGATTTACTTTGATTATATCGATGTAAAATAAGTTTTTTTCGAGCAATGCTGATGGCGTGCGCAACATCTTCTTTAATGGTGGTTAAATTAGATTTTATAAGCAAATCACAGAGTGTGTTGCAAATTATCTTTGCCCCGATTTTACTGTATTTTGCCGAACCGGCGCCATCAGAAACAACGGCGATAAATTTATTTTTTGCGGAACGGGCACAACTATAATCCTGACACGGCAACCCCAATGATTTATGAAGGGAGCCGCGAATACTGGCCGAAAGAACATGTATGTGCCCGTTTTTGCTCATTAATTTTTCTTTTCGTTCCAATCATTAATGTCATCTAAATAGTGGTTAGCGTTGGGCGCCGCCTTGGAAATACAAGAAACGCTACGACTCAGCCATAAGAAAAATTCAGTGAATTTCAAGCCGGTCAGACGTTTGGGCGGTAATAACGAAAATTTTGCTAACTTGTCTAAATTGGCACCTTGTGTTCCAATGGCATGGATTACAACTTTTTTGTTTTTTTGCGCATAACGACAAATTTCGGCCGAATCTTCCCAGCCATAATCAGTTGGCTCACCATCGCTGATTAAAAAAATCCAAGGTCTTTTGGAGGTGATTCCACAATTGTCATATAAACATTTTTGTTCTTCAATTTTTTGCAAGGCGAGTTCCATGGCTTTGCCTAAAGGTGTTAAACCACCGGCTTCCATTGTTGGAGCCGTAAAATTCATAGCGTCGGTCCAATCTGAGGCTACTTTAACTTCATCTTTGCCGAAAGCTTTTATGATTAAAATTTGAACACGAGAACTGGCGTCAATATCTTCTTTTAACTCTTTTTCTAAAGCGCTTAAACCCGCGTTTAACTGTTTAATTGGCTCCCCGCGCATGGAACCCGAGCAATCTAGAACCAAAACGCAAGGTGTGCGTTCATTAGCATTATCGGCAAATTCAACGTAAGGAATTGTATTTGTGCTTTTTTCGACCATTTTCTATCTCTATTCATTTGGATAATTATGAGGGTATCCACTGCCCTCAATGGGTGATGGCGTAGAATATTTTCCACAAGAAGACAGTGTTGTTAAGCAACATAAAATGCCAAGAATTATCAATATTTTTTGCAAAGAATTCATTTGTTAACCTTTTTTTTGATGTGTGTAGATTATATTTAACATAACTATCGTCAATGTAAAAACTATTTTTTATTTTTAACAGAAAGATGTTAATTAATGAATAAGATTTTAAAAGTATTTATTTGTTGCGGATTTATTTTTCAGTGTTTTTGGGGAGTGCCTGTTCAGGCAAAATTGAATGTATTCCCAGAGCCTCGTTATGTTCCTGATTTATCTTTTTATGGCGACAGCGGAAACGCCTATAAATTAAGCCAATTTAAAGATGATTTGTTGGTGGCTGTTATTTGGTCTCGTCGGTGTGGGCCGTGTTTGTCTGATTTGAAACCATTGAATAGCTTTTCGCAAGCGGTTGCGGATAAGGGTATTCGAGTTATTTTGATATCTCCGGCAGAAGAATGGCGGACAACTGATGAACGCCGAGCTTTTTTGAAACGGTTTGGCGCACCAAATTTGTTGAGTTATTTAGACCGAAAAGCTGGATTTATGAACGGTATGGGAATTATGGTGACCCCAACGGCTTTGCTCATAAATAACAAAGGTCTTGAAGTGGGACAAATTACCGGCGCGGTTAAATGGGATAATCCGAAGGTGATTGATTATTTGCTAAAATTGAAAGACAAACAATATTCAAAGTAGCTTGATAGCGGCAAAACCACCGATAAGGAGTAGTAAAAACACAACAGAAAGCCATCCGAGATTTTTTTCTATAAATTCACGCATTTTTTCGCCATAAGCTTTGAGTAACCAAGCAACTAAAAAAAATCTCATGCCACGGGCAATAATGGAAGCAATTGTGAAAACAATCAGGTTCATATGGACAACCCCGCTGGCAATAGTGATTATTTTATACGGAAATGGAGTTATTCCGGCGCCAAAGACAATCCACACACCATATTCATTATATAACTCTTTAAATGAATTGAATTTTTCCAAATAGCCATAAAAATTTAACAAAGGTTCGGCGATAAGTTGAAAAAAGTAAACACCGATAATGTATCCTAAATAGGCGCCAATAACACTGCCGGCGGTGGCTATTCCCGCAATATTCCAAGCTTTTTTCGGCGCTGCTAAAATCATGGGAATCAGCATAACATCTGGTGGAATCGGGAAAAAAGAGCTTTCAATAAATGAAATGACAAAAAGCCAATACAATGCGCCTTTATCTTTTGATAAACTAAACACCGCGTCATAAATCTTGCGGACAAAAGTTTGAAACCACATAAATTACCCTTTAATAAAAAATGTTTATTAAAAGGCAGTTTATTGTAAAAATTTTCTAATTTCATTAACATCTTGTTCTCTATCCACATAAAATATGTGGGGGCGCGTTATTAAATGCGGAACTGGTTTAAACGGCTGTCCATATTCCACACAAATAATATTGGGACTGTTTTTTTCTAAATATTGTTGCGCGGCGGTTTGATTATGCACTTCAAAACAGTTTGTGTCGTTTAATTCAGGAATTAAGGCGCAGAAACTTTTTGAGTTTGCCTCATATTTGTTGAGTAACATGATTTGATGATGTTTGTTGCCAAGGCTATAGCTTTCCAATATATTTATAAAACGCCGGCTCGAATCGGCTTCGGTGATATAGTGAGCCGCTTGAATATTGGCCTTTATTGTTAATTTTTGCGGTTTTAAAATGATTAGAGGAAAGTTTAATTTGTGTTTGGATAGCTCTTCTAAAAGCGCTTGTGCCGGTTTATCATTGTAATGCACGGTTATAACCAAGGCTTCAACTTTCAGTTCCTTAATATATTTTAATAAAAGGAATAAATTATTGGTGCCAAACATTTTTATTTGACGGTTATTTAAGATGTTTTGCAAAAGCGTTAAATTGCGCTGGCTTCGGTCAAAAGCCAAAATATAGCCTGAAGTTAAATGTTTCATATTTTTTCTCCTGTGTGAGAAAAAATATATTTTCTTTTTTTGAAAATTAAAGGTTTTGTTGAAGCAAATATGCCTCAATGGTGTTGGAAAGCAACATGGCAATTGTCATTGGACCAACGCCTCCCGGAACAGGTGTTATGGCGGCGCATTTATCTTTTACATTTTCAAAATCTATATCGCCACAGATTTTTCCGTTGCTTCTGTTTATTCCCACATCTATTAATATAGCATTTTCTTTTATCCAATCAGATTTCACTAATTTAGCAACACCGCAAGCGGCGACCAAAATATCCGCTTGTTTAGTTAGTTCTTGAATGTTTTGGGTTTGAGCATGAGTAATGGTTACGGTGCATTCTTCATTCAAGAGCAAAGTGGCCAAAGGTCTGCCAACAATTAATGAGGCGCCGATTAATACAACATTTTTGCCGCAAAGGTTGGGACTTATTGTTTTTATCAATTTGATAACACCTAAGGGAGTGGCCGCAATAAAATAGGGTTTTTCATTGTTTTGCAGCATTCCCGTGTTGTATGGGTGGAAACCATCCACGTCTTTAAGCGGGGATATTGCTTGGATAACGCTGTTTGTGTTGATGTGCAAAGGCAAAGGCAACTGGACGATAATTCCATTTATTTGGGCATCATTATTTAATTTTTGGATGAGTTCCTTTAAATCTGCTTCTGAAGTATTTTCTGCTAAATGGTATAATTTTGTTTTTAGGCCAATATTGCCCGCGGCTTTTTGTTTGTTGCGAACATAAATTAAACTTGGCTCGTCATTGCCCACCAGAATAATTGCCAACTGCGGTTCTTGCGCAAAAGTTTCAATTTTGTGCTTTAGATTGTTTTGAATTTCAAGGGCGATTTTTTTCCCGTCAATGATTTGAGCCGTCATAATGTTTCTTTCATTAATTCATTCAATTTATGCGAAAATTCAGTTGAGGGAGAGATGTTTATTTGAATTTTTTTCAAATGATCAGTTTCTCCGCTTATCAGCGTTATAAAATTTTTAGCAACTTTCAATTCTTTGGACAAAAGAGCTATTAGTTCTTTGTTGGCTTTTCCTTTTTCTGGAACAACTGTTACATAGCATTTTAGATAAATCAACCCTTTTTCATCGCAGTAGATTCCCTTAAAACCATTCTTTGCCGCGCTGGGAGTTAATTTTATCCGGAGCAAATAGCTTTCTTTGTTTTCAATAAAAAAAGTCATTACATATATTGCTCAATCCAGCGGCTCAAATGTGTTACAAACGAACCGACAAAAGCAATGCCTAAAAGCAGAACATATGGAGCGATGTCATATCCAGACAAAGGCTGAACTTTTGTGCGGATGACTTTATAAACAGGTTCTGTTAAAAATTTTAAAATATTCATAAATTTTTCGGCGTATTTATTATGCACGGTCATTAATTTGTAATGCAGCATCCAATACAAAATAACATCAACAGCCACCACTTTGAAATAAAGATCAATGATAATGCTTAAAATATCAAGCACCGGCATAACAAACAATCCAATGATTCCCATTTATTTTTCTCCTATATTTTTAGCGGTTTATTTTCCGCCTTCTTGTTGTTCTTCTAACATATTAAAACGGTTTGTGTCAAATCTTCTTTTTTGCAGAGCACCGCGTAATTCCGCTATGCGTCCCCCCATATCATCAAAAAAGGTAGAAGTTTTTCCAACATTGGTAGAGAGCATGGCGCTCAGGTTGTTGGCGTTTAAAGCATCAGATTGGCGTGTTTCTCTTCGCAATTGCAACAGCATCAATCTTTTTATCCAATTATCATAGGCATAATCTTCGGAAAGATCTTCGTCGTCATCGTGGCATATACCAAGGTTTTCTTTTTCTTTGGGACTAATGGTGTAGCCATAGCCCAAGCTTTGCAACGATTTTAGCAGGCGGTAAACAACTTTGGCTTGTTCATAATCTTTTTCGTCGGTGTTTACGGATACTTCGTTTTTGGTATATTTACGGATTAAATCATTGAGTTCACGCAAGCTGCGAACCTTATAAATCAGCTGGTTTATAAGTTTTTCCTCATATAAAGACGGGCAGAGTTTTAGTAACGCTAACAAGCTGAAAACTTCAAATTCTTTTTTGCTTATGAGAGATAAAAAATTATTACGCTCCGTATAGTCGTCTTCAGTGATATAACCATCATTCATATGCTTTATAGTTTTTAGAGCCGCTTCCATTAAATCGTGATAACGCTCATCAAATGGTTTGGGTTCATCTTCATTATTGAGTTTTTTTTTCAGCGTTTGAATAATTTCTGTTTTGCTATATGTTGTACCATTAATTTCAACACAATCAGATTTTGGCGAAAGAATTAACTCACGTAAAACATCTCGGGCTGATGCTTTGTCCAAGCGCGGATAGCAGTTTTGCACAGCCTGATACAATAAATCAAAATATTTGCCGTCACGATACGGGAACATTAGTCAGCTTCCTCAAAAATTATTTTAGCCTGCTCCATCCAAATGATGTGATCAATAATCCAATTGCTGATTTGTTCAATTTTTTCAAGTTCAATTCCCATGGCCAAACCAATTTTGCCAATGATCAATGTTTCATTGTCTGACAATACATTGTCAACATGAGACAACATGCACATTTCTCTTATCAATTCCAAAGCCAGATGTCTATTTTTTATTTGAGAAACATTTTCCAATACTTTTTCGGTATCCAGTCCTTCCATAATTTTTTGCACATTGTCAATTCCATGAGATATGGCAGATTCCTCTATAAATTTTAGTTCATCATTGTCACAATTGCCGTCGGCACCGGCTACAGCGATAAGCGCCTCAAAAAAAGCGCGCTTTTCTTCTAAAGTTGCTGCATCTAAATAAGATGGTAAAATTTCTTTAATGCTGTCCATACGCATTTCTCCTTTTTTATGATGGTATATTAGTGAAAATCTGTTTATTTTGCAATAAAAAAGTATTTGAAAAAAAATTAAGTTTAGCGTAAATACTATGATTAGTTCATAAATAATTTGTGAGAGTAGATGTCTAAGAAATATTTTATTAAAACATTTGGCTGTCAGATGAATGTGTATGATTCATCACGCATTGCCGATATGTTGCAAAAAGAAGGTTATGAAGAGGCAAAAAAACAAGAAGACGCTGATTTGGTGTTGTTTAATACTTGCCATATTCGGGAAAAAGCTGCAGAAAAATTGTTTTCAGATTTGGGACGAGCCAGAGCGATTGCCGATGAGCGCTTAGAAAATGGTAAAAAAACGATCATCGGTGTGGCAGGGTGTGTTGTGCAGGCTGAAGACAATCAGATTATCAAACGCGCGCCGTTTGTCGATTTTGCCGTTGGGCCGTTGATGTATCATAAAATTCCACAAATTTTGCAGAATATTAAAGAGCAAAAAGATCACGCGGGTGTGGTCGATACAGAATTTCCGGCAGATAGCAAGTTTGATTTTTTGCCAGAAAACAGAGCGCAGGGTGCTTGTTCATATTTAGCGGTACAGGAAGGATGTAATAACTTTTGCACATATTGCGTTGTGCCATACACCAGAGGCGCGGAATATTCTCGTCCGGTTGCCGATGTGTTAAAAGAGGCAAAACGTTTGATTGACACAGGGACTCTTGAACTTAATCTTTTGGGGCAAAATGTAAATTCTTATCACGGCGAAGATGAAAACGGTAAAGAACGAAATTTGGCGTATTTGTTGCGTCGCGTGGCGGAGCTGGATGGCTTGAAGCGTTTACGCTACACCACGTCGTATCCGGCTGATGTGAATGACGATTTAATTGCCTGTCACCATGATTTAAAGGTTTTAATGCCATATTTGCATTTACCGATACAGTCCGGTTCAGATAAAATTTTGAAGGCTATGAATCGTCGCCATAATTCCGGCGATTATTTGAAAATTGTTGAAAAATTGCAAAAAGCTAATCCGGACTTGCGGATGTCTTCTGATTTTATTGTTGGTTTCCCGGGAGAAACAGATGAAGACTTTCAGGCGACTCTGAATGTTGTCAATCAAGTGAAGTATATTCAAGCGTTTTCCTTCAAGTACAGTCGCCGCGCCGGAACGCCTGCAGCTGTTATGGATAATCAAATAGAAGAAAAAGTAAAAAAAGAACGTTTGGATATTTTACAAACGCTACTGTTTTCTTATCAAGAAGCCTTTAATAAATCTTGTGTGGGAAAGGTTATGCCTGTGCTTTTTGAGCAAAAAGGCCGACATAAAGGACAGCTTATTGGGCGCACACCTTATATGCAAAACTTGCATATTGAAACAAATAGTGCTAATATTAATAAAATTATTGACGTGGAAGTTACCAATGCAACCACAAACTCTTTAAGCGGAAAGGAGAAAAGTCATGGCTGAAATTTGTTTTGAATTGTTTAACAATCAGCTGGTTCAACAGCTTGTCGGAGCGGCAGATTCTAATTTGCGTCTGATTGAAAAAATGCTGAATGTTGAAATTTTAAGTTTTGGTAATCAAATTACAGTTAAAGGCGCCGCGAGTGATGTGGAAAGTGCTAAAAACGCTATTGAACTGTTATATAATAAAGTTAGCCGTGGTATTGAAATTGGCGAACAAGAAGTTAAAGCCGCTGTGCGTATGAGTGGTGATTGTCAAACTGAAACAGATAAACAGAATCTGAATGACATTGTTTTGAAAACTAAAAAACGTTATATCTATCCACGTTCAGCCACTCAAGCCAAATACATTCAAGAAATGATGAAAAATGAGTTGGTTTTTGGCTTGGGACCTGCCGGTACGGGTAAAACATATTTAGCGGTGGCGCTGGCTGTTTCTATGATGTTGGAAGGGACAATTGATAAAATTATCCTTTCTCGCCCAGCTGTGGAAGCCGGAGAGAATCTTGGCTTTTTACCAGGTGACTTAAAGGAAAAGGTTGATCCGTATTTGCGTCCGCTGTATGACGCTTTGTATGAAATGCTTCCGGCAGAACAGGTGGATAAAAAATTGGCGTTGGGTGAAATTGAAATCGCTCCGTTAGCGTTTATGCGTGGTCGTACTTTGGCCAACTCATTTGTTATTTTGGACGAGGCTCAAAACACAACACCAATGCAAATGAAGATGTTTTTAACTCGTTTGGGTGAAAATTCGCGAATGGTGGTAAATGGAGATTTGAGCCAGGTGGATTTGCCAAGAGGTGTTGTTTCCGGCTTGCGTGACGCTTTGGATACTTTGCGCGGTGTGCCTAATATTTCTTCCGTGATGTTCAGTTCCAACGATGTTGTTCGTCATGGCTTGGTGGCTAAAATCGTTCAGGCATATGAAGAAAAAAGTAAAAAGCTGCAAGAAAAAAATGACTGACAGTTTTTTGAATTTGGATGTTGAGGACGATCGTTGGAGTTCGGCGGTCGCTCAAATTGCAACTATTTCGGAAGATGTTAAAAACGCTGTGTTTGAATATGTGGCGGAACATACCGAATCTGAGGTTTTACATGCCGGTTTGCCAATAATTGTTAATGTTTGTTTAAGTAATGACGAACATGTGCATTCTTTGAATAAAGAATTTAGAGGGATGGATAAACCGACAAACGTTCTTTCGTTTGCTAATTTGGATTTTGAAGGTTTTGCGACTGAACAAAATTTATATAATGAAATTGAGCTGGGTGACATTATTATTGCTTTTGAAACTATGCAAAAAGAAGCGGATTTAGAAGGTATTTCTTTGCACCATCACTATTGTCATTTGTTGGCTCATGGCTTGTTGCATTTGCTGGGTTTTGATCACCAAACGGAAGAAGACGCCGAATACATGGAAGGTTTTGAAGTAGATATTTTGCAGTCTCTGGGAATTGATAATCCTTATAAGGAGGATTAGGTGGATTTTGCAGTGATGCTATGGCAAAAAATTTGTGAAACGGCAGTGCGAAAATATAAGACATCGGCGCTGCTGTTTGGTTTGGTGCTAGTTGGGGCTTTGCCTCCTTTTTATCATAGTTGGTTAATTCTTGTTGCTTTTTGTGGGGTATTCGCCTTGGCTTGTCGCCAAAATTCATGGCGTCGATTAGTAGCATTGGGTTATTGGTTTGGATTTGGTTATTTTTCTGCCGGATTTTATTGGGTTGGAAACGCCTTATTAATTGATGCGGAAAAAACAGGGTGGATGTATCCGTTTGTACTGTTGTTGGGCGGGGCGTTTTTTGGGCTATTTACAATTTTTCCGTTTATGATCATGAAATTTACAAACTCTCTTGTCGGAAAAATTTTTATGTTGGCTGGTGGATGGTTTTTGAGTACGGAATGGCTACGAAGCGTGTTTTTAACTGGTTTCCCATGGAATCCGCTTAGCTCTGTTTTGGCGTTTAATCCGGTGTGGCTACAGACTTTAGCTTTGTGGGGAACTTATGGTTTGTCCACGGTCTTAATCGTTGTTGTGACGTTACCGGTAATTTGGATGATAAAACCATGTAAAAATAATTTGTGGGCGCCATTGGGAGCCGCGCTGTTGGTTTTAGGATTTTGGGAATATGGTCAAATTAGTTTAAAGCAAAGCGAACAGCAAAATAAGGGTGAACAAATCAAGGTGCGCCTGGTGCAGCCAAGTATTCCGCAAACAATGAAGTGGAGCCGTGACGCTATTGAAAAAAATTTTTCGCAGTATGTGAAGTTGAGCTGTGCTCAAGGTTTAGAAAATATTGATTTTGTTGTGTGGGGTGAAACAGCATCTCCATTTAATTTAATGTATGATTTAGAACATCGAGTTTCGGCTCAAGAAGCTGTGCCGCCACAAGGCTATTTGCTTGCCGGTATGTTGCAGGACGGCTATGATAAAGTTAGCGGAGATTATATGTTGTATAATTCGTTGGTGGCTATGGATTATTGGGGGCGGATTTATGATGTTTACAGCAAAAATCATTTAGTGCCGTTCGGAGAATATATTCCCTTGAGAAAATATTTGCCAAAGTGGGTTAAACCAATGACAAACATGGTTGGGCAATTTGCGCGTGGCGAAAAATATCAAACTATAAAATTAGAAAATTATGCCGAATTTGCGCCATTGATTTGCTATGAAATTATTTTTTCGGGTCAAGTTGTGCGTCAAAAAAATAAGCCGAAATGGGCAGTTGTTTTGACAAATGACGGTTGGTATGGCATGAGCGCCGGACCTTATCAGCATTTGGTCGCGGCGCAAATGCGGGCAATTGAAGAAGGAATATCAATTGTGCGCAGCGCGAATAGCGGTATAAGCGCACTGATAAATCCCTATGGCGTTATCACTGCTCAAATTGGTTTATCTGAGCGTGGTTATGTGGATGGTATTGTAAAAATTGGTTTATCACACGATACTTTTTTTGGACGTTTTGGCAATGTAATACCTTTTCTATTGTCATTATTTCTGTTATTTGGCGCTTTTATAGCGGGTAGGTTTAATAATCACAAAGGAAGCTTTGTCCAGTCCACTATAAAAAAGTAAGAATTTGGCATTTCTTTTTTTATGAGCCAATCTGGATAATTTCCGCATTTCATAATTTGTCCGTATAGCCTATCGCAATTTTTTTCCGGTTCGGCATAGTATTTAGAATCAATGTCATAAGGTAAATAAATGCTTCCGACTT
Organism: Alphaproteobacteria bacterium; assembly: GCA_050874965.1. GTDB lineage: Bacteria > Pseudomonadota > Alphaproteobacteria > RF32 > CAG-239 > RUG410. The sequence goes on along the minus strand of JBNMLT010000009.1, from coordinate 812 downwards.
TGTGTTTGCGAATAAGTTTGATAACTTCATCTTTATCTGTTGAAAAGAGAATTTTATTATTGTCTATAAGACCTGTTATATTGCGGTGATAAGTGGAGGCAATCGTCGGCTTTTCGGCATACCATATAATATAAGGCGTCATAAAAGCATCTGTGACAACAGAGCCTTCCGGAAATTTATTCTTTTCCAGATTAACTTGTGTCGGAGTATGAGGTGTAATGCTTAAAATATCATTTGCGGCAAGTGTGTGAATAGCAAAAGTTATAAAGTTTAAGCTATAAAGCAAACAGGTTAAAAGAACAAATTTCCAATTTTTCATATTTAAAGTGGTTAAATATAGGGTAATTAAAAACGCAGCGTAAAAAACAGCCGTTGCGGTAAAACGCATGGCAAAAAGTTGTAGAGGAATATAGGTGATTAGATTTAGCAATACATAAAAATAAACGGGTGAATATTCTTTTTTTTGAAATAATAAAATAGCGCAACATAAAGCAACAATCGGGTAGGCGAGATAATAGATATTCCCGCCACTGGCCATTTCTGACACTCTATCGGTGAAAATGATTTGAATACTGTCTTCAAAAGGTGAAAATAATAAACCGTAAAGGTATGCTAAAATTAAAGCAAATAAGGCGGAAGCGCATAGGAGTATTGTTTGAGTTAATCGTTTTTGAAAAAATAAAGCCGTGTATAGGCTAAGGCAAATCCATATGTTAAGCAAAATGTAAAAAATAGAAAGTCGGCCATTATCAAAATACAAATATCCCTGGTAAGGCGGATTGATTATGTAAAAAATTGTTATAAATAAGGTA